>JBFGZP010000052.1:0-14696 GCA_041586695.1 Thauera sp. | reverse complement strand
TCCCGAACAGGACCGTGAAACACAAACGCGCCGATGATAGTGAGATCCGCTCTCGTGAAAGTAGGTCATCGTCAGACTAACCCACAATACCAAATGCCCCTCTCGCAAACCGCCAGAGCGGGCTTTTGGCCGTCTACAGGCTTCTGAATTCCGGTCGCTCCGCTGATCGCCTGGCGCTCCGGGTGAGGTGGTCGTGCTCTTGGCTGTGCGTTCTCACGAAACAGGGATGACGGCGTGCCGGCGCTGGGGCAGACTGCGCAGGAGGCAGATGACGCATGTTTCCGGCTTTCCCGACCCGGCGAAGCGCCGAAGCTGCCGGTTGGCGATGCTCCGGCCAGCATCGGGGGCTGGAGCCCATTAAGGCCTTTCGAGGAAGCGCATGAAGTTCGATCTGATCGTCGTCGGGGGTGGGCTCGCCGGGGCGGCGCTCGCCGTCGCGCTCAGGCGCAGCCGGTTGCGCATTGCACTGGTCGAGACCGCTGCACCAATCCGCACCTCCGGATGGGATGCGCGGATCTACGCGTACAGCCCCGCCAGCGCAGAGTTCCTGAAGACGCTGGGCGTGTGGGGGCACCTGGACCGCGATCGCCTCTGTCCGGTGCATCGGATGCAGGTCTTCGGCGATACCAGCGGACAGCTTACCTTTTCCGCTTATGACAGCGGCCTTGCGGAACTCGCATGGATCGGCGAGTCCGGGCTGGTGCACGCGGAACTTTGGGAAAGTCTGAAGCGCCAGCACAACGTCACCATCGTGTGCCCGGCCAAGCCCACCGAGCTACTGCTTGACGAGGCTTGCGCGCGCGTCAGGCTGGAGGATGGTCGTACGCTCGAGGCGCAACTCGTGGTCGGGGCCGACGGGCGTGAGTCGTGGGTCCGGAGCCAGGCGGACATCGGTGCCAGCGTGCATCCATACGACGAGATGGCGGTGGTGGCCAACTTCGTGTGCGAGCTACCGCACCGCAATACCGCCTTGCAGTGGTTCGGCGCCGACGGCGTTCTCGCCTGGCTGCCGCTTCCGGGGCGGATGATGTCGATGGTCTGGTCTGCAAAGGACGAGTGTGCCGAGAGCCTGCTTGCGCTCGACGAGCGGGCGTTCTGCGAGCGGGTTGCCAGCGCCGGTGGAGATCGGCTGGGCAAGCTCGCGCTGGAGACGCCGCGGGCCGCGTTTCCGTTGCGCTTGATGCGTGTCGAGAGATTCGTCGCGTCCCGGGTCGCACTCATCGGGGATGCGGCACATGCGATCCATCCACTTTCCGGGCATGGGATCAACCTCGGCTTTCAGGATGCGCGCGTGCTTGCGGGCAAGCTTGAGGCGCTTGCCGCCTGGCAGGACCCTGGCGAACTCGGCGTGCTGCGGGCCTATGCGCGCGAACGCGCAGAGGAGTCCTTCCTGCTCCAGAATGCGACCGACGCCCTCAGCCGGCTTTTCGGCATTCGAAACCCGCTTGTTGCGGCGCTGCGCAACACCGGACTGAACCTGACCGACCGCTTGCCGGTCGTAACCAACGCACTCGTACGCTATGCCACGCGCGGCAGCTTCTGAACCCTGGAGATATAGATGAGCTTTTCCCCCAAGTCCGGCCCCACGAAATGCGCACTCGCCGCACTGAGCCTTGCACTTGCTGGTGCGACGTTCGCCAGTGAGGACGCGGTAAAGAAGGGCGTGGAGGCCTTTATCGGTGCGCCGGCGGTCGACGCCGTGAGCCGCACATCGTACGGTGGGCTCTACGAGGTCGTGCTCAAGAGTGGCGAGCTGGTCTATACCGACGAGAAGACGAGCTTCATCATCGACGGTCGCTTGATCGACACCGGTACGCGCAGGGACGTCACCCAGGCACGGCTCAACCAGCTTGCGGCGATCGATTTCGCCACGCTCCCGCTCGACCAGGCGATCAAGCAGGTGAAGGGCAATGGCAAGCGTGTGATGGCGAGCTTCGAGGACCCGAACTGCGGTTACTGCAAGCGCCTTGCCAAGGAGGTCGCGACGATGACCGACGTGACCGTCTACACCTTCCTCTATCCGATCCTAAGCCCCGACTCGACAGCCAAGTCGAACAACATCTGGTGCGCCAAGGACAAGGCGAAGGCGTGGAACGACTGGATGGTCGATGCGAAGACGCCGGCGCAGGCCAGCTGCGATACATCCGCGGTCGAAAAGAACGTCGCTCTGGGGCAGAAGTTGAGAATCAGCGGCACGCCCACGCTGTTCCTCACCGACGGCAGTCGAATCGGCGGCTATGTCCCCGCTGCCGAGCTGGAAAAGGCGCTCGCCGCGGCGAACGCGAAGTAGGCGTGGGGGAATCACGCCGGAGTTGATTTCCACCGCCGCGCCTGCGTGGCCATGTACGAACGCGCGGCCACGCAGCTGATGTAGCGTGCCGGAACCGGCGCTACTTGAGCGCAGCCTGATTCGCGCCGGGGGGCACCATTCCCTTCGGTAGCAGTACCCACATGCGACCCTGCTGGCGCATGCGTCCCGCCTGCTGACCCGCTTCAGTGCCGAGCCCCCAGAAGAAGTCCGCGCGCACGACGCCCTTGATGGCACCGCCAGTGTCCTGCGCAAGCATCAGGCGGCGCAACGGGCGCTCGCTCAAGGGATGTGTAGTGGCGAGAAACACCGGCGCGCCCAGCGGGACGTAGCGGGTGTCCACCGCGATGCTGCGGCCTGGCGTCAGCGCTACGCCCTGGGCGCCGATAGGCCCGCCGTCCGAAGGCGGGAGCTCGCGAAAAAATACATAGCTCGGATTGGCGTTGAGCATTTCGCTCAGGCGCTGGGGGTTCTCCTGCGCCCAGCGCTTGATCCCCTCCATTGACGCCTTGTCGAGCGAAAGCTCGCCCTTGGCGACGAGCCAGCGGCCGATCGACTGATACGGGTGTCCGTTCTGGTCGGCGTAGCCGATGCGTACCAGCTTGCCGTCGGGTAGTTCGACCCGGCCCGAGCCCTGCACTTGCAGGAAGAAGAGATCGATCGGGTCGCTTGCCCACAGCAGGGCCCGGGCAGGAAGGCCCTCCTGGCGGCTTCCAAGCTCCTCGCGCGTCCAGTAGGGCACGACCTTGTTGCCGACGACGCGGCCACGCAGCCGCAGGTGCTTGATCTCCGGATAGACGTCACCGAGTTCAATCGTCAGCATGTCGTCGGGCACGGCGTGAACCGGCCAGGCGAAACGGCTCGAGCGTTTGCGGCTGCCCTTGATGACCGGCTCGTAATAGCCGGTGACGAGTCCCTCGCGCGTGCCGTCGGGGTTGGAGAGTTGCCAGGGCTGGAAATATTGTTCGAAGAACTGTCGCGCATTCGTAGCCGTCGTCGCGTTGCCGAGCGCTCGCGCCGCATCGCACGCCGGCAGCCACTGCGGCTGGCGAGCGAGGGCAGAGCATGAAGTACGCAACGCAGGCCAAGCGGCGGTAAGGTCGTCGTCCGTCCAGCCCTCTACCGTTTCCCAGGAAGCCGCCTGCAGGGCTGGCGCAGCCTGTGTCTCGGGTTTCTTGTCGGGCGCCGCGGGCGGGCAGGCCGCGCACGGCGGGCAGCTTCGCTGCGGCGGACAAGAGCGGTCGGTTTCCGGCGCGGCAGGCGCGGTTCCCTTCTGCGCACAGCCTGCGAGGAGGGTGGCCAAAACGAGGATTAGGGGTGGTGTGAGGCGTTGGGCAAGGGCCGGAATCATGGGGTGGTTCAGGTAAACTGGATTCAGAAGGTTCCGGAGTATACCGGGACAAGACAACCGGGCTCGGGGGTTTGAGATGTGGGTGATCTTTCTTGAAGCGGGTCTCGCACTCGTGCTGCTGTTCATCATCGTGTGGGCAACCTGGCCGAAACGTCGTCCGGCCATGCCGTCGGACGACAACGTGAACGGGAAATCCAGGGATGAATGAACTGGCTGAGCTCCTGAGTCGCGCCGAGCGCGTGCTCGAGCGCCTCGAAACCATGCTGCCGGGGCCGGTGCAGGCGCCCGACTGGGATGCTGCCCAGGCCTTTCGCTGGCGTCGGCGCCAGGGGCGGGCGGTGCTGCAGCCGGTGCGCACCCCGCATCTGATCCGGCTCGAGGACCTGCAGGACGTGGACGCACAGAAGTCGCGCATCGACCGCAACACGCGCCAGTTTCTCGCCGGCCGTCGCGCCAACAATGTGCTGCTGACGGGCGCCCGCGGCACGGGCAAGTCCTCGCTGATCAAGGCGCTGCTCAACGAGTACGCGGCGAAGGGGCTCCGGCTCATCGAGGTAGACAAGACCGATCTCGTGGATCTGCCGGACATAGTCGAACTCGTCGCGGGCCGGCCGGAGCGTTTCATCCTGTTCTGCGATGACCTCTCGTTCGAGGAGGGCGAAGACGCCTACAAGGCGCTCAAGAGCGTCCTCGACGGTTCGGTCGCGGCCGTATCCGACAACGTGCTGGTGTATGCGACGTCGAACCGGCGCCATCTGATGCCCGAGTATCACGACGAGAATCTGCAGGTGCGCCATGCGGACGGCGAGATTCACCCCGGTGAGGCGGTAGAGGAGAAGATCTCGCTGTCCGAGCGTTTCGGCTTGTGGATTTCCTTCTATCCCTTCGGTCAGGACGAATACCTCGACATCGTCGCGCACTGGCTGCGGGTGTTCCGCGTACCGAAGAGGGCGATTGGAGCGGCACGCCAGGAGGCGCTGCAATGGGCACTGATGCGAGGCTCGCGATCCGGCCGCGTCGCGTGGCAGTTCGCGCGCGATTTCGCCGGACAACTGGAAGAGCGGGAGCGATGACGCGCAAGCTGGTGCACGTCGCTGCCGGCGTGCTGACGCGGCCCGACGGCGCCTACCTGCTCGGCCAGCGTGCGCCCGACACGGTCTACGCCGGCTACTGGGAATTCCCCGGCGGCAAGGTCGAGGCGGGCGAGACGCCCGCAGACGCCTTGAGTCGCGAACTCGACGAGGAGCTCGGCATCCGTGTGGCTCACCTGCGGCCGTGGCTCGGGCGCGAGCATCTCTACGAGCATGCCCGTGTCTGCCTGCATTTCTTCGAGGTGACGGCCTGGGAAGGCGAGATCGATGACCGCGTGCATAGCGCGCTTGCCTGGGTGGAGCCCGGCGCGCCCACGCCCGAGCCCATGCTGCCGGCCAACGGCCCGATCCTGAAGGCCTTGTGCCTCCCACGGATGATGGGCATCACCCGCGCGGCTGCCATCGGCGTGACGCGCCAGCTCGCCGAGCTGGATGCCGCCCTCGAGTCGGGCCTGCGTCTCGTCCAGGTTCGCGAAGCCGGCCTCGCGGCCGATTTGCGCGAGGCCTTCGCGCGCGAGGTCGTGAAGCGTGCCAGGCTCAGCGGTGCCATCGCCGTCATCAACGACGACATCGAGCTGGCGCATCGCGTCCATGCCGATGGCGTCCATCTGCCGGCGCGGCGTCTGGCGCGCCTCGAGGGTCGGCCTGATTTCGACTGGGTCGGAGCCTCGTGCCATACGCGTGAAGAGCTCGAGCGGGCGGCGGCGCTGTCACTCGATTACGCCCTTCTCGGTGCGGTATTGCCGACCGCGACGCATCCGGGCGCGCCATCCTTGGGGTGGGAGCGCTTCGCCCAGCTGGCGGCGAACCTGCCGATGCCGGTATTCGCGCTCGGCGGCGTGTCCGCGGACGACATGGATACGGCGCGGGACGCGGGGGCGCACGGCATCGCCGCGATCCGCGCCGCCTGGCAGTCCGCAGGCTAAGGGCGCGGGCTGGGGTGTATCAGGTGTTGCGGCCGTGATCCGAAGCTGGCGGCTCAAAGCTGTCGTCTTCGGCGCCAGGGTCCGGCGGTGCGCTCGGCACGCGGTAGGCTTCGGAGGCCCAGGCGCCGAGATCGATCTTCTTGCAGCGTTCCGAACAGAACGGGCGGTAGCGGTTCTCCGCACGCCACTCCACCGGCTTGCTGCAGGTCGGGCACTTGACGATGCGAGGGCGGTCGGCGGCCGAGCTCACAGGCTGCAGAAGGTCAGCTCGAAATTGATGTCGCGCTCGGCCACGCGCGGCCGAGCAAGGGTTTCGGGCAGCATGAAGCGGATATTCAGGGCGTACTTGTTGGCGCTGATCTCAGGTACCGCGGCTTCGCTGCGCGGCACCCTTACTCGCAGCATCTGGGCGGTCCGTCCCGCCATGGTCAACTGGTAGGCGCCCGCTCGCGCGAGCTGGGGTTCGGGCCGGCCGCTGGCGCGCAGCAGGCGGAGCACGATCTCGAGCCCTGCGCGAATCGGCGCCATCGGCTGCATCCAGCCCTCGAGGTCGCGACGGCGGGCATCGGGTTCACGATTGAGCCAGAAGTGGTAGGAGGGAAGGTCGAACTGGCACACTCCGCCGGGAATGGCGGCCCGGCTGCGAATGCTCATCAGCCACTCGTTCTCGCGCAGGTACTGGCCGATCTTGCCGGCCATCGCGAGCAGTCCGGTCGAGGCCTGTTCGATCTCGTACAAGGCGCCGGACAGGGCTTCCTCCGATATATCCGGGTTGTTGCGGAAGCCAATGAGAATCTGGCGCTGGCGCTCGAGCTCCTGCACCAGATCGACCTTGAGGTCGGCCCGGCTGGCAACTTCGAGGGTCTCGAACAGGTTGAGAAGCGCCACGTGGTGATCCGGCGGCGCATCGTTGGCGGAAAAGTGCGCAACCTTGAGGAAGAGGTCCTCAAGGCGCAATAGCGTCCGGATACGCTCGTTGAGAGGATATTCGTAGCTAATCACCGCATACTGTCCGCAATAATCGGGCCCGTGGATATTTCGATCGATGATAGCACAGCGGTTCGGCGCAAACGCCGCAGCGCCGCGGCCTCAGGCGGTGCGCGCACTGGCGTAGGCGAGGTAGCGCAGGTGCAGTCGATCCACCTGTTGCTGCAAGGACTCGAGCGTCCCGCCGTTGTCGATGACGTCATCGGCGGCCGCAAGCCGCTCGTTGCGACTTGCCTGGGCCGACATGATGGCACGGATCTGGGTCTCGTCGAGCCCGCTGCGAATCCTGACCCGTTCGATCTGCAAGGCCTCGGGGCAGTCGACGACGCAGATGCGATCGCAGCGCTGGCGATAGGTGCCGGACTCGATCAACAGGGGAACGGCCATTACCACGTAGGGGCCGCGCGATGCGAGGCACCGACGCGCACTCTCGACACGGATCATCGGATGCAGGATGGCCTCGAGCTGCTGACGGGCGGCCGGCTCGGCGAAGGCGCGGGCACGCATCGCGGCGCGGTCGAGGCTGCCGTCGGCCGAAATCACGCCCTCGCCGAAGGATTCGCGGATGGCGGCGATCGCGGCCCCGTCCGGGGCGGTGAGCTGATGAGCGATGAGGTCGGTATCGACGATGCCTGCGCCCAGCGCGCCGAAGCGCTCGGTCGCTGCGCTCTTGCCACTGCCGATGCCCCCGGTCAGGCCGACGATAAAGGGGGGGCGAGGCGGCATGCTGGGCGCGATCGTCATTCAGCGGCGCAGGCTTCGCGGCTCGCCGCAAGGCCGGGCTGGGCGGCTTCGATCGCGCGGCGCGCCTCTTCGTCGAGGGTGACCTGTACCCGGTAGGTGCTTGTCGTTCGCGCCTCGACACCGGCGTTGCGCACACCCTTGGCGCTGAGTTGAGAGAGCATGAGCCGGGCTCGGTTCTCGGTCTTGAACAGCCCGAGCGAGACTGCGAACTGGGACGGACCGGCGTCCTGGACGATGTAGGTATCGGTGACGCCGAGCTGACGCAATTCCTGCACCCGGCGCTCGGCCTGTTCCTTGCTGATCTGCGGCGGCACTCTCACCCACCATGACGAAGGTATCTCGACGCGGCTGCGCACACCGGTGGCGCCCGCCGCGGCGAGGCGCGCATCGAGCGCATCCGCCTCGTTGTTCGCCAGCCCCGTCCACGCGACACAGACGCCGGCGGGCTTGGTGACAGCCGCCACTGCGGGAGGCGGCCTGGTCTCGGCAGGCGGTGCCGGTTCGGCCACGGGCTCGACCACCGGTTCGGTCAGAGGCGGAGCGGAGGGTTCTGCGGTTGCCGCCGGGGCCATATCGGGCTCCGCTGCGGCCTCGGCCTCGGCCTCGGCTGCCGCCGGCGGGGGCGAGGGTTCGACTCGAGCCGGGGCGGCGGGGGGTGCAGGCGCCGGAGCAGTCGTCGGCTTGTCCGCCGCGATCAGCCGGACGCGCTCGGGATTGAGCTGGTTGCTGATGCGTTCGCGCTCGCCCTGTGGCGCGGCAGTGCCCAGCCAGCCCTGGATGGCGGCAAAGGCGAGCGCGTTGAGCGCGAGCAGCAGGATGAAGAGGAAACGCGAGGTGGTCATGCGCCTAGCTTAGCCGATTGGCAGGAGACGGTTGAGTGGTGATGTGCCGGCAGGACTGCTCGCGGCAGGAATCCCCCTGCCGCGAGCAGCTCAGCCGAACTTGGGCAGATGGGCGAGCGATGCGGCCACGGCCTCCGCGGGGTAATCGTAGTTCTCCAGCTGGCCCGAGAAGTAGCGCTCGAAGGAACTCATGTCGAAGTGGCCGTGGCCGGTGAGGTTGAACAGGATCGTCTTCACCTCGCCGGTGGCCTTGCACTTGAGCGCCTCGTCGATGGCGGTGCGGATCGCATGGCAGGACTCCGGCGCCGGGATGATGCCTTCGGCCCGAGCGAACTGCACGCCGGCGTCGAAGGTGGCGAGTTGGGGCACGGCGACCGCTTCGATCAGACCTTCGTGCAGGAGCTGCGACACCAGCGGCGAGTCGCCGTGATAGCGCAGGCCGCCGGCATGGATCCCCGGTGGCATGAAGTCGTGACCGAGGGTGTACATCTTCATCAGCGGCGTAAACCCGGAGGCGTCGCCGAAGTCGTAGGCGTACTCGCCCTTGGTGAGCGTCGGGCACGAGGTCGGCTCGACGGCGATGCAGCGCAGATCCTGTGCGCGCCGGTCGCCCGCAGCCTTGTCGGCGAGGAAAGGGAAGGCGATGCCGCCGAAGCTCGAGCCGCCGCCGCAGGGGCCCACGACTACGTCGGGATAGAGTCCGATCTTGTCGAACTGCTTCTTCGCTTCGAGTCCGATGATGCTCTGGTGCAGCACCACGTGGTTCAATACCGAGCCAAGGGTGTAGTTGGTGTCTGGCCGGCCGGCCGCCTCTTCCACCGCCTCGGAAATGGCGATACCGAGCGAGCCCTGGTTGTCCGGGGCCTCGGCCAGCAGCCGGCGACCGGTCTCGGTGAGTTCAGACGGGCTGGCGAACACTTCCGCCCCCCAGGTCTGCATCATCAGGCGGCGATAAGGCTTCTGCTGGTAACTCACCTTGACCATGTAGACCCGCACTTCCAGCCCGAACATCTGCCCGGCGAAGGCGATCGACGAGCCCCACTGGCCGGCGCCGGTCTCGGTCGTCAGGCGCTTGATGCCGGCCTCGCGGTTGTAGAACGCCTGCGGCACGGCCGAATTGGGTTTGTGCGAACCGGCGGGCGAGACTCCCTCGTACTTGAAGAAGATCCTCGCCGGGGTGCCGAGCGCCTTCTCAAGCCTTACCGCGCGCACCAGCGGACTCGGTCGCCACAGGCGGTAGATCTCTCGTACCTCTTGTGGAATCGCGATCCAGCGCTCGGCGCTCATCTCCTGCTCGAGGATGGCGCCGGGGAAGATCGCGCCCATCTGCTCCGGCGTGGCCGGCTTGCCATCGGGCCCTAGCGGCGGCGAGGGCGGATTGGGCAGGTCGGCGACGACGTTGTACCAGTGCGTCGGGATGTCGCTGGCTTCGAGCAGGACGCGCGTTGCTTCCATCTTGGATGCTCCTCGGTGATATCGACTCTTGTGTCAGTCTTCGGCCGCGACGGCGGCGAGACCGAGCAGTACGAGGTTGTCGACCCGGCGCAGCGGAATCTGCAGCAGGTCGGCGAAGCCGTCCGCGGCGCCGCCTCCGAGCAGGCAGAGCGCGCCGGGTTCGGCAGCGATCTGGCGAAACATGCGCTCGACCGCGCCCGCCTGCGCCTGAAGGCAGCCCGAGTGGATGGCGTCGAGCGTGTTATGCGGTGTCGACGTGAACCGCCCCTCGGCAAGGGGCAGCTGTGCGGTGCGGGTAGCCAGCGACTGCTTCATCAATTCCACGCCGGGCAGGATCAATCCGCCGAGGAACCGACCCGATGCGTCGAGCAGATCGACGGTGGTTGCGGTGCCCGCGGTCACGATCAGGCAGGCCTGCGGGTGCAGCCGGCGCGCGCCGATCAGCGCCGCCCAGCGGTCCGAGCCGAGGCGGGCCGGATCGTCGTAGCCGTTGCGCACGCCGCAGCAGGCGGCGGTCGACACCAGCCAGCGCAGCGCAAGCCCGCCGAGGGCGGCCTGGATGCGATCGGCCACGGCATCGCCGGCGACGTTGGCGCCGACCGCGCGCGCCAGCCCCGGATGGCGCCGGCTCAGGTCCCGCAGGGACTCGATGTCCTCATGGCCGACGGCACCCTCTTCCACCCAGCCCGGGGCAGCGGCGGCGTCGATGATGCGCCACTTGATGCGCGTGTTGCCGGCGTCGACCAGCAGAATCATGCCGCGCCTCGTGGCGCCGCACGCAAGGATACTTCGCCAGACAGGATGCGCCGCGTGCCGGCTTCGGTGAGTACCAGCAGGGCGCCATCCTCATCGACGCCGCGACAGGTGCCGACGACGGCATCACCCTCGCCGCTGATGCGCACCGGCAGGTCGGCAAAGGCGTTGCGCTGCTGCCAGGCACCGCGCAGGGCGGAAAAGCCGGCCTGTGCATAGGTGTAGAGCAGGCGGTTGAGTTCGGCGAGCAGCGCGGCGAGCAGCGCCTCGCGCGAAGGCAGGGTCGCGCCGAGTTCCCGACGCAGGTCGGTCACCCCGGGCTGGTCGGGAATCTCGACGCCGTCGGGCAGGCTCAGGTTGATGCCGATGCCGATCACGGCGGCGGGTGTGCGACCCCGCCCCGGCAGGAGCTCGACGAGGATGCCGGCGATCTTGTTGCCGTGGACCAGCACGTCGTTGGGCCATTTGAGCTGCACGCCCTCGAGTCCGACGCTCTCGAGCGCTCGGGCAAGCGCCAGGCCGACGACGAGGGACAGCCCGGCCGGCACCGGCGCGCCGGCGGGAAAGCGCCACAGGGCGGAAAAGGTCAGGCTGCCGCCGGTCCACGACTGCCACTGGCGTCCGCGGCGTCCGCGCCCCGCGGTCTGGCTGTCGGCGACGAGCACGTGCACCCGGTCGTCGTCCGGCGGGGTGAGGGTCATCAGTTCGCTGTTGGTCGAGGCACAGGTCTCGACCCACGACACGGCGAAGGCCGACGCCAGGGGGCCGAGAAGGCTCGCGACCTCGGCGGCACGCCGGGCGGAATCGGGTGAGGATGAGGGCGTCAAGGAAGAGCTCGGGCGGAAAAGAGGATGGCGGCATTATCCGCCAATCGATCCTCGCGCACGAGTCCGGTGCGCGCACGCCCCGGGCTTTCGGGAGCCGCCGTCGCCTCCGGTCTAGCTGCGCTCCTCGTCCATGCCGAGTTCCTGGATCTTGCGGCTGATCGTATTGCGACCGATGCCGAGCAGGTGGGCGGCGTCGATCCGGCGCCCGCCGGTGGCCGCCAGCGCACGGCGGATCAGCGTGCGCTCGAAATCCTTGCTCAGGCGTTCGAACACTTCACCGGGCGAGGCCGCAATGAGGCGGTCGGCCTCGATGCCGAGTCCGTCGATCCAGCTCGTCGGCATCTCGCGCGCCGGCTGGTCGCGCATCTCCGGCGGCAGGTCGGAAACCTCGATGACCTGCGCCGGCGCCATCACGGTGAGCCAGTGGCACAGGTTCTCGAGCTGGCGCACGTTGCCCGGGAAGGGCAGGCCCTGCAGGTACTCGAGCGCCGCCTCCGCGATGCGCTTGCGCTCGACACCCAACTCCTGCGCGCTGTGCTGGAGGAAGTGGCGAACGAGCACCGGAACGTCCTCCCGCCGCTCGCGCAGGGGCGGCAGGCGCAGGCGGATCACGTTGAGGCGGTGGAACAAGTCCTCGCGGAACAGGCCCTGGCGCACCCGCTCCTCGAGGTCCTGGTGGGTGGCGGCGATCACGCGCACGTTGGAACGGATCGGCTGCTGGCCACCGACGCGGTAGAAGTTGCCGTCGGACAACACGCGCAGCAGCCGCGTCTGCAGCTCGGCCGGCATGTCGCCGATCTCGTCGAGAAACAGGGTGCCGCCGTCGGCCTGCTCGAAGCGGCCGCGGCGCTGGGCCGCAGCCCCGGTGAAGGCCCCGCGTTCATGGCCGAACAGCTCGGACTCGAGCAGATCGCGCGGAATCGCCGCCGTGTTGATGGCGATGAAGGGCGCGTCGCGACGCGGGCTGTGGCGGTGCAGTGCGCGTGCGACCAGCTCCTTGCCCGAACCCGATTCGCCGTTGATCAGGACCGTCGCATGAGACTGCGCCAGCCGGCCGATGGCGCGAAACACTTCCTGCATCGCCGGCGCATGACCGAGGATCTCGGGCGCCACGGCCGTTTCTTCCGATGCACCCTGCTGGTGCGTTCCCTGCTCCAGTGCACGGCGAACGAGCGCGAGCGCCTGATCGACGTCGAAAGGCTTGGGCAGGTACTCGAACGCGCCGCCCTGGAAGGCCGCCACCGCGCTGTCCAGGTCGGAATAGGCGGTCATGATGATCACCGGCAGCTGCGGGTACCTCTCCTTCGCCTTCTGCAGCAGGACCAGGCCGGATTCACCGGGCATGCGGATGTCCGACAGCAACACGGTCGGCGGCTGGGCCGTGTGTTCGAGCTCCGCGATCGCGTCATCGGCCGAACTGAAGCTGCGGTGGGCGATCTCTTCCCGACTGAGGGCCTTCTCCAGCACCCAGCGGATGGAGCGGTCGTCATCTACGATCCAGACAGTATTCATTGTGTATGCACTATTCGGGTGCGGGCTCCAGGCTCTGCCCGCTCTGAAATGGGTAGCAGGATCGTGAAGCAGGTCCGCCCGGAGCGGCTGTCCACCTCGATCATGCCGTGGTGCTGATCCACGAAGCTCTGGGCCAGCGACAGGCCCAGCCCGCTACCGCCGTCGCGGCCCGACACCAGCGGGTAGAAGATCTTGTCGCGGATCTCGTCCGGGATCCCCGGGCCGTTGTCGATCACCTGCAATTCCAGTGCCAGCTTGAAACGCCGCTTCGCCAGCGTGACCTGGCGGGCGATGCGCGTACGCAGCCGGATCTCGCCCTCACCCTGTAATGCCTGGGCCGCATTGCGCACGATGTTGAGGATGGCCTGGATCAGCTGCTCGCGGTCGGCGGTGAGTTCGGGCAGGCTGAGGTCGTAGTCGCGCCGGATATCGAGCGCGGGGAACTCCGCCAGGATCAGCCTGCGCACGCGCTCGAGCACGTCATGGATGTTGAGCGGCGCCGGCCGCATCATGCAATGCGAACTCAGCAGCCGGTTCATCAGGTCCTGCAGGCGGTCGGCCTCGGCGATGATCACCTGGGTGTATTCGCGAAACTGCGGGTCGGACAACTCGCGCTCGAGCAACTGCGCCGAACCACGGATGCCGCCGAGCGGGTTCTTGATCTCGTGGGCGAGGTTGCGGATGAGTTCGCGGCTTGCCTGCTGCTGCTGCAGCAACTGCTCCTCGCGCGCGACCCGCAACTGGGCGTCGATCGGGCGGAATTCGAGCAGCAGGCGCACGCCCGCCGCTTCCACCGGGCTCACTGTGCAGTCGAGCCGGATCGGATCGGCATCGCCGCGCGCGATCGTGAGATCCTGCCCGGTGTAGCTCCAGTTGGTGCGCAGCGCATTCTCGAGCGCGCCGCTCAGTCCCGGCGGCTTGCCCAGCAGGCGTGCGAGCGGCATGCCCACGAGCTTGCGATGGCTGATGGCGAAGAGGTTCTCCGCCCCGGGATTGATGTAGTGGATGACGAGCTTCTCGTCGACCAGCACGACGGCCGACGACAGCAGCTCGAGCCCGGCGAAGGGGAAGGTGACGGGACGGGAGTTGGAAGGGTGCTGATCTGAGGCCATGAGCGCATCCAGGTTGTCCGCGCGAGTGTATGCAAGATGCGCGCCAGATAGTCAGGTCAGCGCAGGCCGGAGATCTCCCTGCGCAGCGCCTCGATATTGCGCTTGTGCAGTTCGACCTTGTCCTTGAACGGCTGCAGGCGGTCGAGCACCTTCTGGTAGTTGCGCTCGTTGCCGAGGCGGATGGCTTCCTGCTCGGCAAGCGCCTTTTCGGCTGCGGCGAGTGAGCTTTCCTCGGTCGCGAGCTCGGTCTCCAGCACCTGGCGACGGGTATCGTCGCGGGCGCGCTGATCGTTCGGCGTCACGCGCGGAAACCCGGCTGTCGGTGCGGCGGGTGCACGCACCGGGGCAGGAACGGAGGAAACCGCCTGGCCGGATTCGAGCGGCTTGCAGCCGCGGGCCAGGCTGCGGTCGTTGGTATAGGTGGTGCGCCCTTCGGCGTCGATGCACTTGTACACATCAGCCTGCGCGATCGGGGCGGCGCAGAGCAGGAGAATAAGCGTGCAGGGTCGAAACTGTGGCATGGCCGTGTCCGGAAGTTCGCCCTGGCAAGAGATGCCAGGGAGGGCTTCGCATCCTGACGGAATGAGCCCGGATTAGACCCGATAAAAAAGGGACGGGCAATGCCCGTCCCTTTCGATCCCAGTGTAATCGGCGGATTACAGGCTGTAGTACATGTCGAATTCCACCGGGTGGGTGGTGACGCGCATGCGGTCGACTTCTTCCGACTTGAGTGCGATGTAGGCGTCGAGGAAGTCGTTCGAGAACACGCCGCCACGGGTCAGGAACTC
>JBFGZP010000051.1:0-14711 GCA_041586695.1 Thauera sp. | reverse complement strand
GGTATCAGCGCGATGCGCGCCCAGGTAAGGGAATTGGGAATATTGAACGGCATGCCGGGCGGCCGCGGAGCCTCGCATTCAGGACGCAGCGAGTATATCAGCGCGCTGCCGACCGCATTGCCCGACTTTGGTGCGCCCCGCTCCACACAGGGGCGCCCGCACGCGCCCGCAGCACGGCCCTCACAGCCCGAAGCGCTCGATGAAGGCGCGCACGACGCCATTGGTCCAGCCGAAGCCGTCCTGCACCGGATACTCGCCCCCGCCGGCGTCGAGGCCCAAGTCGCAGACGTCGTATTTCTCCATCAACTTGCCCGTGCGGTGGTATACGCGTTCGGCCAGGCCGACGAAACGGGTCGCGATCTCCCGCGCCAGTGCCTCGTGCCCGTGCTCGCGCAGGCCGACCACGACCACCCACTGCAGTGGTGCCCAGCCATTGGGCGCATCCCACTGCTCGCCGGCGGTCCTCAGCGTCGTCACCACCCCGCCGGGACGCAGAAATCGCTGCTCGATATTGGCCGCCATCGCCGCGGCCTGATCTCGGTCGGCGAGGCCGCAGAAGATCGGGAAGGCGCCGGCGAGCGTCCAGGCGTCGCGCTGCGCTCCATTCGCCCAGTCGAAATCGAACCACCACCCGGCTTTCGCGTTCCAGCACAAGCGGTTGAGCGCTCTGATCCGCCGCGCCGCAGCGCACTCGTAGTCGGCCGCGCGCGCCGCTCCCAGGCGCGCCAGCCAGCGCGCGAGTTGCGCCTCGATGTTGTAGACGAGGCAGTTCAGGTCGATCGGGATGAGCTCGGTCGTGCGGATGCTCTCCAGGCCGGCGCCCTCGGCAAGCCAGCGACTGCTGAAGTCCCACCCCGACTCGGCGCCGGCGCGCAGGTTGCGGTACAGCTCGCCCTGGCGCGCGGCCGGCGCGTGGCCGAAGAGTTCGACATCCTCGAGGAAGGACTCCTCGCGCGGGCCATTGTGATCGTCCCAGTAGCGATTCAGCACCACCTCCTCGC
This sequence comes from Thauera sp., assembly GCA_041586695.1. GTDB lineage: Bacteria > Pseudomonadota > Gammaproteobacteria > Burkholderiales > Rhodocyclaceae > Thauera. Next base: position 13,710 of record JBFGZP010000051.1, on the reverse strand, counting down.
CGACGAGCACCGTCCGCCGGTCCGCCACCGGCCGGCCACGATAAGTGGCGGGTTCGCGCCGCATCCAGAACCGATACTCCTGCTCGAGCTGCGGCAGGAAGGGCCTGACGGCGTCAAAGCCCGCCTCGCGCTCGAGCAGTAGCAGCATGTGGCAGAAGGTCGGCGGCTGGGAGCGGCCGAGAAAATAGCTGCGGTTGCCATTGGGCACGTGGCCGAAGCGGTCGATGAGCCAGGCGAAGTTGCGGACCATGCCCTCGACCAGGTCGACACGACCGGAGGCGACCAGGCCCTCGGCGGCGAAGTAGCTGTCCCAGTAGTAGATCTCGCGAAACCGTCCGCCGGGCACGACGTAGGGATTGGGCAGCGGCAACAGGGAAGCGCCCGCGACGGGCTCGTCCGGCCGCCGGCTCAGCATCGGCCACAGGCGGTCGATATGGGCCGCGAGCGAGGGGGCCTGCTGCAGCGCTTCCATGGTCCGCGCAGGCGGTAGCTCGAAGTGCGCCGCGACGAAGTCGGCCAGCAAGGCGCGGAAGCGCGCCTCGACCTGCTCGGGCGGCGCGGTCGGCACGCAGTCGGGGAAGGTCTTCGAGTCGTCGAAGACGCGCGCGAGCTGGACTGCCTGAAAAAGCGCGCCGGAAGTCTGCAGCCATCCATCGTTCATGTCGGTTTTCCAGTTCGTGGCACCGGCGCGCGCCTCGCGCTGCGCCATTATTGATGCTTATCCGCGGGACGAAATTACGAATTTGCTGCGTTGCAGCATCGACCTTATGATCCGCTTGTGCTGGCGCCGGACGAACGATCGCCCGGTCGTGAGCCTCGCCAAGGATCAAGGAGATCGACATGAACGCAAGCGCCTTTTTCATCAGCAAACTCGGCCTCGCCGAACGCCGCCCGCGCCGCGCGGGCGCCGCGCTCTCCCGCCTGGGGACGGCGTTGCTCGGCGTCGGCGCCTCGCTGCGCGCGCTCGGCGCGTCGCTCGAGCCCAACGAAGTGTCCGCACGCGCAATGAACGCGACGGCCGCGAGCGCGCTGACCCGCATCTGACCACCCTCGCAGGAAGAGGCGCCGTGCCGCCGCCCGTCAGCGCGGCTCCGCGCCCTCGCCCGCCGCAGCCGCAATCGCTTCGCCGACGGGCGCCGCGCGGCACGCCGGCCCCTCGCGCAGCCCGCGCGCGAGCCAGGCCATCAGCAGGCCGACCGCGGCGAGCGCACTCATGACGGTGCCGAGGGAAACGATCTTGGCCACCTGACCGAGCAACAGGGGCCCGAGCAGGCCGCCCACCGCGCCCAGGCTCATGACCAGCGCGAGCGCCTCGCCGCCCATGCGCCCCGCCGCGGAAAACAGGATCGGCGCAACCGCCGCGAGGCCGAAGCCACTCACCGCGAGGGCGACCATGGTCGTCGAAACCGACGCCGACGCCGCCGTGACACCGAGGGCGACGCCGCAGGCGAGTGCGCCGATGACGATCACCCGCCCGGACCCGAAGCGCGTCGCCACGGCGTCGGTGGCGAAGCGGCCGATCGCCATCGCGCCCGAGAACACCGCCAGTCCCAGGCCGGCGACACTCTCGCCGCTGTGCAGGCGCTGGTTCAGGTAGATGGCCGACCAACCCATGATGCCGCTCTCGACGATGCTGTGGGCGGCCGCGAGAATGCCGAGCGTCTGCCAGCCGCCGGCCGGAACCGCCGCGCCCGACGTCGCCCCGGCTGCGACCGGGGCGGGCGGCAGCTGTCGGGCGGCGCGGGCGTGCAGCACCGCTGCCAGCAGGCCGATCGCTGCCATGTGCAGGGACAGCGCCAGGGCGAGCGCCGCCATCAGGCTGCTGACGAAGGCCGAGATCATGGTGCCGACATAGAAGGTGGCGTGCAGCCGCCCCATCATGCGCACGTTCTCGCGCACTTCGCATTGCGCCGCCTGGTGATTCACCGCCAGGCTCACACCGTTGTAGATCATCCCCTGCGCGAACATTCCCAGCAGCAGGCCCGGCAGGTCGGGCAGCCACGGAATCAGCGCCATGACCGCGCCGCCGGCGATGCCGAAGCGGCTCATCATCGTGCGACTGCCCAGACGGCGGAAGAACCAGCGGTTGATCGGATAGGCGAGCACGCTTCCCAAGCCGGTGGCAAAGAGCACCCAGCCCCAGTCGGCGGCGTCGAGCGCCCAGCGCTGCTGGAATTCGGGCTGGCGCGTCACCAACACGCTTCCGACCACGCCGAGCGAGGCGAAGCCGGTGACCAGCGCGCCCAGGTAGGGAGAGGGGGATCTCATCGTCTTGTCGAATCGAGCGGGTGAGCTGCGGCCTGCGCGCAGGGCGCACGCTGGCCGCATGGCGCGGTGACCTGGCGCCTACACGCGCCGTCGGCTCAGCCTCAGAACCACACCTCCATCTGCGCACCGACCAGCCACTTGCTGTCGTCGGTGAACGTCGTGTTGCCGAAGCCGCCGTTGGGATCGGCTGCGCTCTCGTAGCTGAAGCCGTTCAGCTCCTTGTCCCAGGTCAGGTAGGACGCGAACAGGCGCAGCTCCGGACGGGCGAAGAAGCCGGCGCTGGTATCGAGCTTGAAGGTCGGCGCCACGGTCAGCTTGTAGAAGTTGCCGCTGGCGGATGAGAAGGTGCTGTCCAGGTCCATGTGCTGGACGCTGGCCTCGTACGTCATCGCGAAGTTCTTGTTGATCGCATTGACCAGGCGCACGTTGGCGGTCGCCCACTTGTAGTCGTCGCCCTTGTTGAAGCGGTCCTTGCTGATCTCGGCCATCAGCGCCGGCGCGATCTTCCAGTCGGCATCGAGATCCGTCACCCCCATCGTGAACACGCGCACGGCCTTGGCGTCGTCGATCAGGCTACCCTGACCGCCGAGGACCTTGACCTGGGCACCCAGGCCGCTGCCGTAGAGCACGCCGGTCTTCGAGAAACCGCTGCGAACGCCATAGAAGCTCGGCGCATGGTAGGCAAGCAGGCCGTGATAGCCGTCGGTGGCACGTTCCGAGAACAGCACGTCGTTCTGCCGTGCGTGCAGGCCGTTCAACATGATCTGCCAGTTACCGATGAAGTTGTTGCTGGTGGCGACGTAGCTCTTGCCGCGCACCGCGACATTGGGCGTGGTCTGGTCGTCGACGACGAAGTCACGCGCGTAGACCGAGAAGCTGGTCTTCCAGTCCGGCGTCACCTCCGCGTCGTAGAAGCCCGCACCGGTACCGGCAAGAAAGACGACGTCGCTGTCGAGGAAGTGGATGTCGAAGTTCTTCTTGTCGAAGCGCTTGCCCGCCCACAGCGTGGCGCCCTCGAAGGCCGTGCCCTTGAATTCGGAGAGATTGCCGAGCTCGGCATAGACGTGGCGTACGTTGACGCCGTTCTCGCCCGCGGTCCAATCGTTGTTGCTGTTGGTGCCGTCGGCGAGCATGAAGTGGAACGCGCCTGTGGTGCCGTCCGCGGTGCGGAAGCGCTTGGCCAGCTTGGCCTCTACGTAGGTGTCGGTCTCGAGGCCGAGGCGGCCGACCGCACCACCCAGACGCGCCGCCGGCGTGATGTAGGGGCCGGCGCCCTCTACCGTGTACAGGTCGCTGCCCGACAGCGTGCCGGAGCGCGCATAGGCGCCGAACTCGAACGAGTCCGCGGTCTCCGCCGCCTTCTCGGTCAGTGCGGCCTGGGTGGCCGTGGCGGCCTTGGCCTCGCTGGCAGCGCTGTCGGCCTTGCGCGCCACTTCTCCGGCCTGCTGGGCCTCCGCCTTGACCGCCTGCAGCATGGCTTCGAGCCTGGCGATGCGGGCTTCGAGTTCACGCTGGTTGGCAGCAGCGTCGCTGGCGGCGCTTGCCGTGGCACAGAAGGCGACGGTCAGCGCAAGGGTGAGTGTGGTTTTATTCAACATTTGAGGTCTCCTCAACAAGAGATCGATTGCTTTGGAATCGCTTCACCGCCGGAGGGGGCCCGTTGGCGCTGCGGGTAAGGACAGACTCTGCGTTTCGCGGACACGACAAGCCCCGCGGCAGCGACGCAGGGCGCCTGCCGGTGGCCGCCCCGCGCGCTCACGATGCGAGCGCGGGGGCCTCAGTTCGGGTGGAATCGGTGGTGCTTAGGAGGCGCGCATCGGCCTCATTGCAGGGACGTCACCGGCGCATGTTGCCGCGGACGCTCGAAGGCCATGCCGTTCTCGTCGAACAGATGGCAGTGCTCGGCCGGCATGCTGACGCCGACGACCGCGCCGTCGTCGATCGCCGAGCGGGCCGCGTTGCGCACCACCCAGGGCTCGGAAGCGTCGCCGCTGTCGAGGTAGAGATAGGTCTCGTTGCCCATGTGCTCGACGAACAGCACCTCGGCGGTGTAGTGCGGATCGGCCATGCCCTCGCCCCAGACGATATGCTCCGGACGGATGCCCAGACGCACCGGCCTGCCCTCGGCCGATGCCGGCGTGGCGACATTCACCGTCAGCGACTCGCCACGCTCGAGCCGAACCACGCTGCAGGCTTCGCCGGCCTTTACCAGCGTGCCGGGGATCAGGTTCATCTTGGGCGAGCCGATGAACTGCGCGACGAAGGCGTTGCGCGGATGGTCGTAGAGCTCCAGCGGCGTGCCGACCTGCTCCACGTTCCCCTTTTGCAGCACGACGATGCGGTCGGCCAGCGTCATCGCCTCCACCTGGTCGTGCGTCACATAGATGATGGTCGAGCCCAGACGCTTGTGCAGACCTGAGATCTCCATGCGCATCTGCACGCGCAGCGATGCGTCGAGGTTGGACAAGGGCTCGTCGAACAGAAAGAGCTTGGGCTCGCGGGCGATTGCGCGGCCGATCGCGACGCGCTGGCGCTGGCCGCCGGAGAGGTCCTTAGGCCGCCGCTGCAGCAGCGGCTCGAGTTGCAGGATGCGCGCGCTCTCCTCCACCCGCGCGGCGATCTCCTCCTTCGACTTGCCGGCGAGCTCGAGCCCGAAGGCGATGTTCTGATACACCGTCATGTGCGGATACAGCGCATACGACTGGAACACCATGCCGATCCCGCGCTCGGACGGGGTATCGTCATTCACGTAGGTGCCGTCGATATGCATGCTGCCGCCGGTGATGTCCTCGAGGCCGGCGATCATGCGCAGCAGGGTGGACTTGCCGCAGCCGGACGGGCCGACGATGACGATGAATTCACCGGAATCGACGTGCAGGTCCAGCGACTTGATGACGACGGCGGACTCGCCGTAGGTCTTGTTGAGCTTGTCGAGTTTAAGTTGGGCCATGATCTTGATCCTTCTGTGGGCGGCGCCCCGGCCGGGGTCGTCGCGCTACTTGTTCGATTGATGCGACTGGACGGGCCGCCGCGGCGGCCCGCCGCGCTACCCCTTTACCGCGCCTGCGGTCAGGCCGCCGACGATGCGCTTCTGGAACACCAGCACGAGGGCGATGATCGGGAAGGTGACCGTCACCGACGCCGCCATCATCGTCCCCCACGGCAGTTCGAACTGCGACGCGCCCTGCAGCAGCGCGATCGCGACCGGTACGGTGCGGTTCTCGGCCGAGAGCACGAAGGTGAGGGCGAACATGAACTCGTTCCAGGCGCCGATGAAGGCCAGCAGGCCGGTGGTGACCATAGCCGGCCCCATGATCGGAGCGAACACGCGGGTGATGATCACCCACAGGCTCGCGCCATCGACGATCGCCGCTTCTTCCAGTTCCACCGGGATGTTGCGCATGAAGGTCGTCAGCACCCAGATCGTGAAGGGCAGCGAGAAGGTCGTGTAGGACAGCACTAGCGCCCACAGGCTGTCGTAGAGGCCGAGCAGGCGAACCAGTTCGAACATGCCCGACAGCACCGCGACCTGCGGAAACATGGACACGCACAGGATGGTGAAGAGCAGCGCCTTCTGTCCCCTGAAGCGGATGCGGGCGAGCGCGAAGGAACCGGTGATGGAGACCAGCAGGCAGCCCCCCACCGTCACCGTCGCCACGAACACCGAGTTCAGTAGGCTGCGCCAGACGCCGTTGTTCACCAGCGCGGTAACGTAGTTCTCCCAATAGAAGGTCGTCGGCGCGTAGTTGGTCAGAAACAGGTCCTGGCCGCTGCGCAGCGAGGTGAGGATCGCGTTGTAGAGCGGAAACACGCAGATCACGGTGACGAGCGCGGAGGCCGCGTAGATCCAGGTCAGCGACCAGGCTTTTCTCTGTCGACGAGTCATTTTCATGCTTGCTTCTCCCGCGGCTCGGAGAACCGCCCGATGTAGAGGAAGACGGCGGCAACACCTGCGACCATCATGAAGACCAGCACCGAGGCTGCGGAGCCGACGCCCATTTCCTGATAGCTGACCATCTGCTCGCGGGCGTAGCCCGAGATCGAGATCGTCGCTTCGCTGTTGGAGGTCAGCACGTAGATCAGGTCGAACACGCGCAGCGCGTCCATGACGCGGAAGATCAGCGCCACGATCATGGCGGGGAAGATCAGCGGCAGGGTGATGCGACGGAAGCGCTGGAAGGCGGTGGCGCCATCCACGCGGGCCGCCTCGTAGAGGTCGGACGGCACCATCTGCATCGCGGCGAGCAACATCAGCGCCATGAAGGGCACGGTCTTCCAAACGTCGGCGATGACCACGGCCCACATCGACAGCGTCGGCTCGGCGATCCAGGCCAGCGGCCCGTCGATGAAGCCGACGCGCAGCAGCAGGTCGTTGATCATTCCGTACTGGTCATGGAACATCCAGCTGAACATCTTCGCCGTGACGATGGTCGGGATCGCCCACGGCACCAGGATCGCCGTGCGCACCAGGCCCTGGCCGCGAAATTTCTGGTTCATCAGCAGCGCCAGCAGCATGCCGAACACCAGCTCGAGCGAGACCGACACGCCGGTGAACCAGAGGGTGTTCCACACCGCCTGCCACCACAGCGGATCGCCGAGCACGCCATAGCTTTCGCCCTCGAAGAAATCCAGATAGTTGGCGAGGCCGACGAGGTTGTAGACCTCGGGCGTATCCAGCTGGGCGTCGGTGAAGCTATAGAAGATCGTGCGCAGCAAGGGCCAGCCGGCGACACCTGCGAGGAGCACCAGCGTCGGTGCCACCAGGAGCCATGCCGACCGGCCGCGTCGTGCCTGCAGGCTACGCTTTCGTCCGGGGACATTCGCTGCGACCGGGGCGGCTCCCACCGCCGGCGTCAGCTCGGGATTTTGGTTCATGTTTCATTCTCCAACTGGCTCGGGAGGCATCCTTGACGGCTGCCGTGCACATTCGCGCCCACACGGGACAGGCGGCCAGACCCTGCCCCGGCGGCGCCCCGCAACCCCGCCGCGTGGCGGGGCCTGCGGGCAACCCTCAGGTCGGCGACCGACCGCCTACTTCCACTCGCGACCCTTGATGCGCTTGAGCTTTCCCTCCAGGTCGGCGACGGCCTCCTCGCCGGTGGCACGACCGCTCAGCACGTCGTAGGCGGCGTTGAAGATCGCCTTGGAGACCTTCGGGTACTCCGAGCGGGTCGCCGTCGAGGGGCGGGGCACCGCGGATTCGAACACCGCCTTGAGATCGGCCAGGTGCGGGCCCTTGGCCTTCACCTCGGGGTCTTCGTAGATCTCGGGCCGGGCTGGCGAGACGCCCATCATGACGAAGTTCTGCTTCTGGCTCTCCGCGTCGGCCAGCATGCGGAGCAGCGCGATCGACGCCTCCGGCACCTGGGTGTAGTTGCTCACCGCCCACTGCCAGCCACCGAGCGCGGCAGCATGGCGGCCGTCCTCGCCGCCCTTGGGCACGGCGATGATGCCGACCTTGCCCTTGACCGGGCTGGAGTCGTCCTGACTCAGCAGGTAGGCGTAGGGCCAGTTGCGCATGAACACGGCGTCACCGTTCTGGAACACCGCGCGCGCCTCTTCTTCCTGGTAGCCCATGACGCCCTTGGGGGAGATCGTGTCCATCCAGCTGGCGGCGGTATTGAGTGCCTTGGCCGCCTTCGGATTGTTGATCGTGATGTTGCCCTTGTCGTCGACGAAGGTACCGCCACCGTAGGACGCGACCCACTCGGCCGCGTCGCAGGTCAGGCCCTCGTAGGCCTTGGCCTGGAAGACGAAGCCGTGCATGCTCTTCTGCCCGGCCTCACGCTCCGCGTTCTGGATCTTCGCCGCGATACGGGCCAGTTCCTCCCAGGTCTTGGGCGGCTCTTCGCCGTACTTCTTCAGCAGGTCAGTGCGGTAGAACATCACGCCGGCGTCGATGTAGTTCGGCACGCCCTTGACGCGGCCATCGACGACGTTGTTCTCCCACGCCGAGGCGAAGAACTTCGGCTTCAGGTCCGCGACCTTGTCGGTGAGATCGAGCAGATGCTTGTCGAGCACGCCGGGCCAGATGACGTCCATCGCGAACACGTCGATGATGCTGCTGTCCTTGGTGGCGAAGATCTGCTGCAGCATCGACAGCTTTTCGTCCGACGCCCGCGGCAGGTCGATGAACTCGACCTTGTGCGGGGTTTCCGATTCGAAGCGCTGCTTGACATAGTCGCAGAAGCTCTGCACGGTCGCGCCGGCACCGCACTCCATCCTGACCGTATCGGCATGGGCCGGGACTTGGGCGCCAGCCAGGAACAGGGTCGCCAGGGCAAGTGTCTTCAGTTTCATTTTCGTAATCTCCTCGTCACTCTCGGGGTTGGGGCGAAGTCCGCCCGCGTGGGAAGTCGGGGCCCGGCACGACGATCGTGCAGCCATGGGCCGAAACAGCAGCGCTTCAGGGTTCGGGGCTTGGCCCCGCTTTTCAGGCGATTCGATAGACGCGCGCCTCGTAGGGGCGCAGCCTCAGGCGCTCGACCTCGGCGTGCGCGGGCACATCGTGGTTCGCCAGCAGCAGGCCCGGATGCTCGAGCGTGATCCCCGGATGGGAGAATTCCGCTGCGCGAGCGCTGAGGTTGCTGACGATGACGATGCGGTCGTCACCGAGGCGGCGCTGGTAGGCGTAGATCTGCGGGTCATCCTTCATCAGCAGTTCATAACTGCCATACACCAGCACCGGCTCGGCCTTGCGCAGTTCGATCAGGCGGCGGTGGAAGCCGAGAACGGAGCCCGGGTCGGCCTGCTGGCGCACGACGTTGATCTCCTCGTAGTTCGGATTCACCTTCAGCCACGGCGTGCCGGTCGTGAAGCCGGCGTTCTCGGTGGCGTCCCACTGCATCGGCGTGCGCGAGTTGTCGCGCGAGGTGATCGCGAGCTCCTCGAGGATGGTGTCCGGCGACTGGCCGGCCGCAACGCACAGCGCGAACTGGTTCTTGGCGAAGACGTCGTTGAAGTCGTCGACGCTGTCGAACACCGTGTTCGTCATGCCGATTTCCTGGCCCTGGTAGATGAAGGGCGTGCCCTGCATCAGGAAGTACATCGTCGCCAGCGCGGTCGCGCTCTCGCGCCAGTACTGCCCGTTATCGCCCCACTTCGACACGATGCGGGGCACGTCGTGGTTCTCGAGGAACAAGGCATTCCAGCCCACCCCATCGAGCGTCTCCTGCCAGCTCGTGAACACCGCCTTGAGCTCGAGCACGTCGAGGCCCGCGCGCGGATCCCTGGACCACAGCGTCAGGTGTTCGAACTGGAAGATCATGTTCAGGCGCTCGTGCGCCACCCCGACCCAGTCCTTCGCCTGCACGGCAGAGACGCCGTTGGCCTCCCCCACGGTCATGATGTCGTAGTCGTTGAAGGCGTCCTTGCACAACACGTCCATGTACTCGAGCACGCCTTCGACGTTCATGTGCATGTCCAGGCTCGGCACGTAGTCCAGGCCTTCCGGATTCGGCATGTCGGCCAGGCTCGGCACCTTCTTCATGTGGCTGACGGCGTCGAGGCGGAAGCCGTCGATGCCCTTGTCCAGCCACCAGCGCACCATGTCGGTGATCGCAGCGCGAACTTCGCGGTTCTCCCAGTTGAGGTCGGGCTGGCGGGTCGAGAACAGGTGCAGGAAGTACTGCCCGGTGGTGTCGTCGTATTTCCACGCCGAGCCGCGGAAGATGCTCTCCCAGTTGTTCGGCTCCCTGCCATTCTTGCCGTCACGCCACACGTACCAGTCGCGCTTGGGGTTGTCCTTCGACGAGCGTGACTCGATGAACCAGGGGTGCTCGTCGCTGGTGTGGTTCACCACCAGGTCGAGGATCAGCTTCATGCCGCGGTCATGAACCTCGGCGAGCAGGCGGTCGAAGTCGGCCATGGTGCCGAACTCTTCCATGATGTCCTGGTAGTCGCTGATGTCGTAGCCGTTGTCGTCGTTGGGCGACTTGTACATCGGGCAGATCCAGATGACGTCGATGCCGAGCCACTTCAGGTAGTCCAGGCGGGCGGTGATGCCGTTCAGGTCACCGATGCCGTCGCCGTTGGAATCCATGAAGCTGCGCGGATAGACCTGGTAGGCCACGGCCTCCTTCCACCAGGTCCTCGTCGGCTCGTTGCGGGGGTTTGCTTGTGCATTCATGTCGGCTTGCATCCTCATGCGGCAGGGGTCGTGTGGGCGATGGCGAAGGCCTCGAAGGGCGCGAGCTCCACTTCGGCAGCGAGCGTCGCGCGTGGTGCGTAGTTGGTGATCAGGCACCTGCCGTGGATACCGCGCAACGCATGCGGCACCTGCAGCAGCGCCCGTTCGGCGGAAAAGTTGGCGATGACGACGATGCGTTCGTCGCCGAGTGCGCGCTCGTAGGCGAACACCTGCGGATGGTCGTCCAGCAGGGGCTGGTAATGCCCATGGACGATCGTTTCGTGCTCGCGGCGCAGCGCGATCAGGCGCCGGTAGTGGTGAAGGATGGATTCCGGGTCGCCCTGCGCCGCCTCGACGTTGATCTCGCGGTAGTTCGGATTGAGGTTCAGCCAGGGGGCCGCGCGGGAAAAGCCGCCATTGGGCGAATCGTCCCACTGCATCGGTGTGCGGGCGTTGTCGCGGCCATTGGCGTAGATCCCCTCCATCATCTCCGCGTGCGACACGCCGGCTGCGATGCGCTCGCGGTAGAGGTTCAGCGACTCGATGTCCCGGTAGTCGTCGATCGACTCGAAGCGCACGTTGGTCATGCCGATCTCCTCGCCCTGATAGACGTAGGGCGTGCCCTTGAGCAGGTGCATCGCGGTCGCGAGCATCTTGGCCGACTCCACCCGGTAGCGACCCGGGTCGCCATACTTGGAAACCGCCCGCGGCAGATCGTGGTTGCACCAGAACAGCGCGTTCCAGCCCTTGTCGGCGAGGGCGGTCTGCCACTTGTTCACCACCTGGCGGAAGTCGGAGAGGCTGAAGGGGCGCGGCTTCCACTTGCCCTCCACCGGGTCGTGGGTGATCGTGATGTGCTCGAACTGGAACACCATCGACACCTCTTCGCGCGCGGGGTCGGAATAGAGCTGACCGGTCGCCGGCGTCGCCCCCCAGGTCTCGCCGACGGTCATCACGTCGCGGTCGCCGAAGGTGGCCTTGTTCATCTGCCGCAGCAGCGGATGCAGCCGCGGCCCATTCACCGTGATCTTGTTGTCGACTTCCTTGCCGATGAGATCGATGACGTCCATGCGAAACCCGCCGATTCCGCGATCGAGCCACCAGTTCATCATCCGGTGCACCTCGTCCTGGACCTTCGGGTTCTCCCAGTTCAGGTCGGGCTGGCGACGCGAGAACAGGTGGAAGTAGTGCTCGCCGCTGGCGGGGTCGAGTTCCCAGGCGGAGCCGCCGAAGTAGGAACGCTGGTCGTCCGGCGGCCCGCCGTTCGGACCGGGCTTGCGCCAGATGTAGTAGTCGCGATAGGGGTTGTCGGCGGACTTGCGTGCCTCGGCGAACCAGGCATGCTCGTCCGAGGTGTGATTCACCACGAGGTCCATGACGATACGGATGCCACGGCGCCCGGCCTCGGCAATCAAGGCGTCCATCTGCGCCAGGGTGCCGAACTCGGGGGCGATGTCCTGATAGTCGGAGATGTCGTAGCCGTTGTCGTCCATCGGTGACTTGAACACCGGCGACAACCAGATCACGCCGACCCCGAGCCGCTCGAGATAGGGCAGCTTGGCGATGATGCCCGCCAGATCGCCGATGCCGTCGCCATTGCCATCGCAAAAGCTGCGCGGATAGATCTGATAAACGACCGCGTTGTGCCACCACTTCCTGTCCACGATTCCGACTCCTGTCACCGGCATCTTCGGCAGACCCGCCGGGCCGGTTTCCGCGGCCGGAAGGGATTGCCGAATGAATTGAACTGATCGATGCATAAAATTCTTCAAAGCGGTTTGAATCGTAATCCGAAGCGCTTTGGAAGTAAACCGGTTTTTAACTTTCTTGGACCGCTCACACTTAACTGGCTATGATCGCGTCAACGAGATCCAAAGCACTTTGGATTTCACCCCGCACTCACGCCCGGAGCACATCGTGAAAGTGAACCTGAAAATGCTGGCCGCATCGCTCGGCCTGTCCCAAACGACCGTCAGTCGTGCCCTCGGGGGCTATTCAGACGTCAGCGAGGCGACCCGCCGGCGCGTTGAAGAGGCCGCGCAGCGGATGGGCTACAAGCCCGACCCGCTGGCGCGCCGCCTGGCGACCGGCCGCACCGACACCGTGGGCATGATTTTCCCCTTCGACGCCACCGAGTTCGGCGACAACCGCTGGGGCGAGGTGGTCTCCGGCCTGTCCGAAGGCCTGAGCGCGCACGACATGGATCTGAGCATCATCCCGGTACTCCCGGAGAAGGAGCTCGACACCTATCGGCGCGTGATCGAGGGGCGCCGCGTCGATGCGTTGATCGTGTCCTGGACCCGTGTCGATGATTCGCGCATCCGCCTGCTGCAGGAGCTCGGCTTCCCCTTCCTCGCGTATGGCCGCACCGAGAGCCCCCTTCCCTACCCCTGGTTCGACTTCGACAACGAGGCCGGCGCCCGCGCCGCGGTCGAGCGCCTGATCGCCTTCGGCCACCGCCGCATCGGGCTCATCCATGCGTCGCTGGACTACAACTTCGCCGCCCAGCGCCATGCCGGCTATCTCGCCGCGCTGCGCGCGGCCGGCATCGACCCCGAAGAGACGCTGATTGCAAAGAGCCCGATCAGCCGCACCGGCGGCTACAAGGCGATGGAGGAGTTGCTCGCGCTGGATACGCCGCCGACGGCCCTGCTGGTCGACAACAACCTCGCCGGCATCGGGGTTCTGAGGGCCTTGGGCGCGCACGGCCTGCAGCCGCCGCGCGATCTGTCGGTCATCGTCTATGACGGCGTGCCGACCGACATCCCCCTTCCCTACACGGTGACCGCGGTGCAGCAACCCACGGGCGAACAGTCCGGCCGCATCATGGCGCGGCAGATCCTCGCGATCCTGGCCGGAAAGCCTGTGGACGAGGTGCACCACCTCGGCCAGCCCGTGATCGAGGCCGGCGGGACCGACGGGCCGCTCGAGGCCCAGGTGGTGGCAGCCAAGCGCCACACGCGCAAGCAGGCCGTCAGCTAGCGTGTGAGATCAGCGCCTCGAAGCGCGCCTGCAGCGAATCGAGCTCGCGCTGCACGTCGGTGTCCGCGCGCGTGTCGCCGGCCGCGGAAATCCGCCGCATCGCCACACCGACGGCGAGGATGTCCATCAGCAGCAAGTGCAGGATGCGCGACACCATCGACAGGTAGCTCTCGCCCTGCTCCGCATGATTCACCTCGAGCGCCACGGTCGCACGCCGGGCCAGCGGTGAGCCGCCGGCGGTGATCGCGATCAGCTTCGCCCCCGCCTGCAGCGCGGCGTCCGCGGCCTGCAGGGTTTCGGGAAGATTGCCGGATTTCGAGATGGCCACCACG
>JBFGZP010000050.1:0-14752 GCA_041586695.1 Thauera sp. | reverse complement strand
CGCAGATCGAGCGGGATGATCGCGCCCAGCAGCAGGGCGATGCCGAGGATGTGTCCGGCGTTGACCAGCGGATAAAGCCAGGCAGAAGCCCTCAGCGCCTTTGCCAGCGCGAGGGCTTCGAGCGCGGCCAGCGCGGAGTCCAAGACGGGCGGCGGGCAGGGACGGTCAGGAACTGCGCTCGGGGTAGAGCACGTAGCGCTTGCCGTCGATCATCACCCACTCCGCCTTCACCAGCCGCTCCTCCGCCCGCGCCGAGCGCTGGCCATGCACGGTGACGCTGCGGCCGATGGCGAGCATCTCGTCGGTGAGGCCGGCGCGTTCGTTGCGCCACGGCTGCCCGACTTCGACCACCCAGGTCTCGCCCTGCACGTCGAGGGTGAGCTCGCCGTGCGGATTGCCCAGCCGCACCGCGGTGATGACCCCGCTGATCTCGAACTCGTCCGCGCTCGCCCAGCCCCAGCCGTGGTGGGCGCGGGCCTGGATCGCCAGCAGCAGCAGGGGGAGCAGGAGCGTCAGCGCGAGCCAGCGCGCCCAGTGGACAGATCGATTCATGATGGCATCTCCTTGACGGTTTTCGCGGACCTACCGCCGATAGACTGCATGACGCGCGAAGCGTGCCGCATCCAGCCGGTCGATCGGCAGGATTCGCCTTGCGGCGACCACCCTGTTCACAGCTCGACCACGAGATCCGGCCGGAATCCCGTGCGCTTCTGCCCTGGATAGCCGCGCGGGTTACACACGACCCGGGTCGCGCCGATCATGTAATCCGCCGCCCTGTGCATGTGGCCGTGGATCCACAGCGCCGGCCGATGGCGCTCGATCAGCCACGACAGGTCGGAGGCATAGGCGGACGACAACAGGTCGCCGCGAAAATCCTCCGGCACGGATTCCCAGGCGGGCAGATGGTGGGTGATGACGACCGTCGGCAAGTCGGTCGGAGCGGCAAGCCGCTGTTCGAGCCAGTCGACCGATTCCTCGAACAGGCGCGCGGTATCGTGGGGCTGGAGGGGAACGAAGTTCCAGCCTTCATTCGCGGTCGCGATCCCGATCCTGAGGTAGTCGTTCATGCACGAGCCGGCCGTCGCGATCGCCGCTTCGCGCGATTCGTCGCCGTACAGGCGGAAGTCGGTCCACAGCGTCGTGCCGAGGAATCGGACGCCGTCGACAACCACCTCGTTCCGTTCCAGGAAGAAAGCCTGCCGTTTCTCGGCTTCCGGACCCAGGTCGCGGAACGCCTGCAGCAGCGAGGGCATCAACTGGCCGTAAAACTCGTGGTTGCCTGCAAGGTACAGCACGGGCTTGTCGTTCCAGCCGACGAAGCGCTCGAAGCCCTTCGTGCCGAGGTCGATGTCGCCGGCGAGCACGAGGACGTCGTAGTCGAAGGCCGTCGGCCGCACGAGCGGCTCGGCGTCCGGGAACTCGAGGTGCAGATCGGACACGACGTACAGCCTCATGTGCAGCCTTCCTTCGGTCATGAGCAGCCATATTCTGCAGGAAATTCGCCCGATCCACTTCCCGACGCGCACGTCACCCGGGGCGTCACCAAAATGCGCAGGCGTCATCGCTATCTATAATCAATGAATCGGGGGACGATTCCTTCGCCCTGTGGAGCGCCCCGTGCGGCCCCGGTGCGACGTGCGCACCCCTGTCCATTTCCTGCGCGGAGTGAAGAGCATGCGTCAATTTCCCCCTGTACGAATTATCGCCTCGTCCATCGCGATTGCCCTCGCCCTGGTCACCACCGGGTGCGAAACGACCAACAAGCGCGACTTCGGCACGGCCATCGGCGGCGTTCTCGGCGGGCTGCTCGGCCACAAGGTCGACAACGGCGGCACCGGCGGCACCATCATCGGTGCCCTGGTGGGCGCCGCGGTGGGTCGCATGATCGGCCAGTACATGGACGATCAGGATCGTGCGCGCCTGGCCGAGACGATCAACACCGCCCCGAGCGGGGAGACGGTGCGCTGGCACAACGACGACAGCAAGCGCGACTTCGCCGTCACGCCCACTTCCGATTTCTACGCCCAGGGCGAGCAGCAATGCCGCAAATTCGATCAGGTCGTGTACGTCGACGGCCGCCGCGAGGTCATGGAGGGCGTCGCCTGCAAATCGCCCGGCAGCAACGAACTCGATTTCGCCAGCACGTCGGCGTGAGGCTCGCTGGCTGCCATGAGGAGGCCGATCATGAACATCCGACAATGGCGCCGAGGCCTGTGCATCGCGCTCAGCCTTGCGCTGTGCGTGCTGACGCCGAACCCGGCATTCGCCCAGCGTGATTACGATTACCCGCCCAGTTCCGATTACCCGCCCAGCTCCGATTACCCGCCCGCCGCATCGACGACACAGGGTGGATACGATCACTCGCCCGAGGGCGGAGGCGGCGGCGGTGGCGGCAAGAACTGGCTGATCCCCGCGGTCATCATCGGCGCGGCGGCGCTGTTCGCGATCAACCGGCACCTCAACGCCGAGAAGGAGGAGGTGCGCAACGACAGCGAAGGCGTGACGCAGTTGCTGCGCGACGGGCCGCAGCTGCCTGCCCAGTTCAACGCCAGCGCCTTCGGCATCCGCGCGCTGGTGCGCGGCGGCTGGCCGATCGTGGTCGATTACGCCCTGCACCGGCCAGGGCGCGTGCAGCTTCGCATCAGCATTCCGGGCGCCGACATCGTCACCTACCGGCTCGACCAGTTCGGCCTCGGGCGTCACCTGCTGCGCTTCGACCTGCCCCCGTTTCTCGGCGACAGCCTCAAGCCCGCGGTCGTCGCCCTCACCGCCGCCGATCCGCAGACCGGCACGGAGACCATCGGCGACTTCACCGTCTATGGCATCGGTATCGGCCCGCGCGCGGTCGGCTCGATCGCGGTCGACGAGCTGGAGTTCAATCCCGGCGAGGTGCGGGTCAGAAACGGCGACACCGCCAGCTTCGCCTTTCATTCGCGCTCCGATTTCGACAACTCCGCGGTCGAATACATGCACATCACGCAAAGCCCCGACGGCGCGCGCAAGCGCTATGTGAATGGCCAGCGCATCGGCAACGTACTGCGCGGCAGTCGGGTGGAGAGTGCCCCGTCGCAACGCTGGAACGGCCACGACGAGCAGGCGCGCGTATCGCAGGGCCGCCATCAGCTGCAGGTTCGGGTGTGGGACGACGGTGGCGACTGGGTCGGGGCGTGGTCCGAATCGCTGGTCCGCGTGCAATGAGCGGCGGCTGGCCCTGCTCGACGCCTACTCGCCGCACCCCGCCGAGGGGCCCGGCGCGGAACGGGCCAGCGCGCACCATTGCGCACGCGTCATCACCGTGATCGCGCCCTGTTCGTCCATCCGCGTGGCGCTCGTCCGCGCCAGCCACTCCTGCGCGCTCGCCCCCGCGGTGTCGGGCAGCGGCCAGCGCCACTGGCGCGCAAGAGCGCCGTCCGAGGTCAGCAAACCGCCGTCCACCCGGGCGGATTCCGGATAAAGGACGTCCGAGCGCAGCAGTGCGCTCAGCGGCTGGCCCGAGATGCCGTCCCACAACTGCACGCTGGTATTGCCCCACAGGACGACGCGCCCATCCGCCAGCAGCGCGCCGCTGCCGACGCCCTCGCCGAGCGTGAGCGGCGGCGAGGGCACATCGCCCGGCCCGAGGCGGCGGGCGAGCGGCCCGGCGACCACCAGCGTCGCGTTCTCGCCCGCATCGAGCAGTTCATAGCCATGCAGGCCGAAAGCGTCGAGTCGCGCCTTCAGTGCGGCGTCGGGCGGGGTCGCCCTGGCGATGTCGCTTGCGGTGGTCGGCGCCGGCGCAGGCGCGGTCAGTTCGTTCTCCGGGTGCCGGCGCCACACCCGCAGGCTGGCGTCGTCGGCCCAGGTGGCGATGCCCGCTCCGTTGTCGAAGAATGCCGCGCCCACGACCCGCCCGACGTGCTGCAGCGGCAGGCTCAGCGGCGTCATGGTGTTCGTGTCCCACAGCCGGGCGCCGGCGGCCGCGCTCCAGGCCAGCACGCGCGTGCCGTCCGGGCCGATCGCTGCCGTCACCGTCGCCTCCGCCTTGTCGTGGCGGCCGCGCGCCGCGGGCGTGCCTTCGGCAACATGCCAGGTTTCGAGCTGGCCGCCGGCGCCGCTGGTGATGAAGCGCGCCCCGTCCGGCGTCGGCAGCACGCGCGAAAGGCTGCCTTCGCGGACCAGCGGTTTTTCGAAGCGCGGCTCGCCGTTGGCCGCATTCCACACCCGCACGCGCCCACGGGCGGCGTTCCACGAGATGACGTCCTTGTCGCCCGCCACGAAGGCCGCGCCATCCACCGCCTCGGGAGCCTCCCAGCGCGCGATCACCCGGCCCTGCGTGACATCGTGGCGTACCAGCGTGGTGTCGCAGCGGCTCAGCGCGCCTGCACCTCCGGCTGCGAGTTCGACGCCGCGCACGGCGCAGTCCGTCCTCCAGCTCGCTTGCGCCTCGGCCTCGCCGATGCGCCAGCGCCAGAACTGCCCGTCCGCGCTCCACACCAGCACGCTGTCCGCGCCGAGAAAACGCGCGCCGCCGATCGCAGCCGTCAGCGCCAGGCGCGCGACCGCCTCGCCACCAGGCAAGGTCCACACCTGCACGCCGCGATCGTCCCAGCCGAGCAGACGATTGCCATCGTCGTCGAGCGCGATTCCCGCCACGCCGGCCGGCGCCAGCGCGCGCGGCGGCGCCGCACCGTCCCACAGCCAGACGCCACCGGCGGCGTCGTGCGAAACGACATGCCGCTGCGCCGCAATCAGCGCCTCGGTCACCGCTTCAACGTGCGTCGAGCGGGCGAGCGTCGCGCCGCTGTTCAGGTCGAGCAGGGTAGCGTCGCGCTCGGCCCAGGCGAGCAGCACGGCCTCGCCCGCGCCGATGCGCACGCCCTCGGGTGCGGCGGGCAGCGCGACCACACCCGTCAATTCGACGCCACCACCCAGCACGCCGACGCCGATGAGCGCGCTGTCGCGCGCCTGGGCGTGCCGCGTGAGGTCGGCGGCGCGCGCGAAATAGTGCGCGGCCTTGAGCGTGTCGCCGCTCGCATCCCGAGCCGAAACGGCGCCGCTCCAGTAACTGTTGATCAGCTGGGCATGGGTTTCCTGGCGCTGGCGCCACAACTCGACCCCCAGCCCGCTCACCGCCACCACGCCGATGGCGATCCCGGCCTCGAGCGCCCGCCGGCGCCGCCGCGCGCGCTGTGCCGCCTTGGTGCTGGCGAGGATGAAGGCGCGCAGGGAGTCGCCCAGTTCGCTGTCGCGCTCCAGTTGCCAGCGCCTCGCCTCGGCCAGCGGGCCGCCGCGCAACAGCAGGCCCTTGTCGGCGGGCGAGTGCTGCCAGGCCTCGGCTTCCGGGCGCATGTGCTGGCGCCACAACAGGAAGGCGCGGTCTTCGTCGAGCCAGCGCTTGAGCCGGTCCCAGGCGCGAAACAAGGCCTCGTGCGCGACCTCCAGGGTGCGCGCCGCGTCGCCGCCGGCCTGAGGATT
This sequence comes from Thauera sp., assembly GCA_041586695.1. Taxonomy (GTDB): domain Bacteria; phylum Pseudomonadota; class Gammaproteobacteria; order Burkholderiales; family Rhodocyclaceae; genus Thauera. The sequence goes on along the minus strand of JBFGZP010000050.1, from coordinate 9,298 downwards.
CTCCTGCCCGGACACCAGCAGGCGCGCCTTGACGAAGGCCTCCATGAGCGGATGGATGGCCTCGGCGATGTCCTGCCAGCGCACCGCGCGGCGGGTGTACTGGCCGTCGGGGTCGACGCGCACCATCTGGCGAAAGGCCCGGCGCAGCTCGGCAATCTGCGCCCGTGTCGGCTTGAGGGCGGCGAGCACGGCGTCGGCCTCCTGGCGAATCGCCCCCTCGAGGCCGCCGATGCGCTCGGTGTATTCGGCCAGGGTGATGACGCCGTCTTCGCCGAAGTCACGCCACAGGCGGTTGAGCGTGAACGCGAGCAGCGGCAGGGCGTCGGCGGTGCCGGTGTCCCGCACCATGGTCTCGACCAGCCCGCTTTCGAGCTCGATGCCGGCGACCTGGGCGGGTTTGCTGATGATGTCGGCAAAATGGCGCGGCGTCATCGGCCCGAGCGACATCTCGCGAAACGGCATCTGCGCCCACACTGCACTCGATTGCAGCGTGGCGAGATAGTCGGCACGCAGCGTGGCGAGGCAGTACAGGTCGCCCGCGTCGCCGGCCAGCGCCGCGCGCAGCAGGGCGACGAAGCGCGCAGCCGCGGCCGGATCGCTGGTGGTCACGAGTTCTTCGAGCTGATCGACGACGAGCAGAACCGCCCGCCGCTCGCCCGCGTCGCCGTCCCCGGCCGACGCCGCCACCGCCGCGGCGAGCGCCTGGTCGCCGGCGTCTTCAGTGAGCCGCGAGCGCACCTCCTCGGGCAGCGCCCGCGCCAGTTCCTCGACCGGCTGCTGGAGCGGGCGCATCGGCGCCAGCACCCGCCAGTCGGGCATGCGCGCGAGCTTGGGAATCACGCCGGCGCGCACCAGCGACGATTTGCCACTGCCCGACGTGCCCACCAGCACCAGCAGGCGCTCGCCGCCGTAGCGGCGCATCTGCGCGAGCTTGTCGAGGCAGCGGCGCTGGTCGTCCTCGCGGCCGAAATACACCGCCGCGTCGGCCGCCTGGAAGGGCTTCAGGCCGGGGTAGGGCGGACGGTGGACGTCCCAGTCGAAGCTGTCGGTCGGGTCCAGGCCGGCACTGCGCATTCCATCCCACAGGCGCGCGTAGCCGGCCTCGGGGTCGGGGCGCAGGTCGGTGGCCTGGGTGTCGAGCAGCACCGGACGCAGCTCGCACGCGTCGATGATGAGCGGGAAGAGCTGCTTTCCCAGCGCACGGGCATGGGTGATCTCGACGAAACACCAGTCGGAGGCCATCGAGTGCGGGCTGCACAGGACGATGACGCCGTTGCAGGCGCGCAGGCGCGCGTAGATCTCGCGTTCCCAGTTCCGCCCCGCCGGAATGCCGTCGGCGGGATCGAAATCGAGGAACAGCGACTGGTAGCCCTGCGCGCGCAAACGCGCGGCCACATCGTCGGCCGCGGCATTGTCACGACTGCTGTGGCTGATGAAGATCCCCGACACAGGCGCTCCAGCATGGGTGTGTCCGTCAGGCGTTCAGCATGCGCCCCCGCGCACGCCTTGAAAAGACCGGCGGTCCTGCGAGCCGTGCGCGCAGCCCGCGACTCGCGGTTTCCGCCGCAGCGGCCCGACCCCGATCAGCGGGATTCGTCGAGCAGGAAGGCGATCGCGTCGCGCCACCAGGCATCGTCGACCCGATAAGGCCAGTCGTTGTGCTCGGCCCCCGCCAGCACCGTCAGCCGCTTCGGGCCGGTCAGCGCCCCATGGAGCGCCTCGCCGAAGCGGGCGGGAACGATGCTGTCGCGCTCGGCGACCGCCACCAGCACCGGGCCGGCGAACGTCGCCAGATAGGCGAGGCTGTCGTAGCGATCCTGCAGCAGCCATTTCGCGGGCAGCCAGGGATAGTGGAAGCCGGCAAGGTTCTCGAGACGGTCCCATGGCGTGATCAGCAGCAAACCCGCGATCTTCTCGCCCTGGCTCGCGCTCGCCGCGGCCGCCACGGCGGCGCCGATCGACTCGCCGATGAGCAGCACCGGCGCACCGTGAAGACGATGCGCGAGCGCGACGGTGTGCTCGGCGTCGGCGACGAACTGCCGCTCGCCGACATCACCCTCGCGCGGACCATAGCCCGGGTACTCGGCGAGGATCACGCGCAGGCCCAGCGGCACGAGCGCGGCGGCATAGAACGCGCGGTGACCGGCATGCCCCGCGTTGCCATGAAAGACGATGGCCGTGGCGCGCGCCGGGCCTGCGGGCTCGGCGACGAGGCCGCGAAAATCCTCGGACGTCGGCCAGGGTCGAAGGCGTTCGGAAACCAGCTCCGCCAGCGGGGCCTTGTCGGGGAAGTAGAGCAGACGGTCCTGGAACACGGTGATCCCGGCAATCATGAGCAGGCAGGCGATGGTCAGCCGTAGCATCGTTGCGATGTGTCGTCTCGGGCAGGTTCTCGCGCGTGAGTTCGCGCGCAGCGGCTACAGATCCAAGGATAGTGCCTGGAACGGACGCCCGCGAGCGGAGCGGTGGCCCCGCGCCGTTTTTCCGTCGGTATTGGACCGTGGCATGATGAAGGGGAGGTGCTGCGCCGCGCAACGGGTCGCATCGCATCACACGAGATTGCCTGTCGCGGCTTGCGTCGAGCGTCGTTCGTCGCGCCGGGATTCCGGAAAGGAGCTTGAAAATGAATGGATCACGATCCCTGTTTGCGGGTCTCGCACTACTGTGCGTGAGCGCCGTCGGCCACGCCGCCGACATCCGGCCCGGGATGTGGGAATTCCGCTCGACGCGGATGATCGTCGGCGGCATGCCCGACATGTCGTCGCAGATGGCCCAGATGCAGCAACACATGAAGAACCTGCCCGCCGAGATGCGGCGCACGATCGAGCAGGAGATGGCGGCGCGCGGCGTGAGCCTGGGCAACGACGGCGCGGTGCGCAGCTGCATCACGGCGGAACAGGCCAGGCAGGACAACATCTACTCGGGCAAGGTCGAGGGCAACTGCACCCTGGGCGATGTGGTGAAGACCGCCAGCACGGTGAAGGGGCGCCTCACGTGCACCCAGCCGGACGCCAGCGGGGAGTTCGAGGCGCGGATCGACGGCCCGGAACACTTCAGCACCCGCGTCAATATGAAGTCTCCGCGCGGTGACCTGCAGATGGAGACCGACGCGCGCTGGGTGTCTGCGCAATGCGCCGCGCCGCAGGCGGTCGTGCCCCCTCGGACGCAGTAGCGAAAGCGGCAGTGGCGCCGGTCGCGGCCGGTCTCGCACGTTGAGCGCACCCGGCTCGACCGCCGGCGGCCTGCCGGGGCGTGGCGTTACATCGGTTTTCTCGATGAATCATTCCCTCTCGTCCGAATTGTTCGAAACCACAGTTGTTCGTACCATTCGTTCCTGTATTCAAGGAACAACAGGAGCCGTCGTGACGCGCTCCGACCTTCAGTCAGGAGGCTTTGCGCCCGGAAACGGGGGGCGCGAAGAAACCGAAAGAAGTGGAGCTGGCCTCAGCTCATCAACAAGAAGATCGCCATGAAACGTACGCTGCTCTTTCTCGCAACCAACCTGGCCATCGTGCTGGTGCTGTCGGTCACGATGCGCCTGCTCGGCGTCGAGCCCTATCTCAACGCCAACGGACTTGACCTGACATCGCTGCTGATCTTCGCCGCGGTAATGGGCTTCGGTGGCTCCCTGATCTCGCTCGCCATCTCGAAATGGACGGCCAAGCGGGCGATGGGTGTTCACGTCATCGAGGCCCCGTCGAATGCCACCGAGATCTGGCTGGTGGAGACGATCCGCAGGTATGCCGGGGAGGCGGGCATCAGGATGCCGGAAGTGGGAATCTACGAGTCGCCCGACGTCAACGCGTTTGCAACCGGGATGAGCAGGAACAGCTCGCTGATCGCGGTCTCGACCGGTCTGCTGCAGCAGATGACGCGGCCCGAGGCGGAGGCCGTGCTCGGGCACGAGGTCGCTCACGCGGCAAATGGCGACATGGTGACGCTGGCGCTCATCCAGGGCGTCGTGAACACCTTCGTCATGTTCCTGTCGCGCGTCATCGGCCACCTCGTCGACCGCGTCGTGTTCAAGACCGAGCGCGGACACGGACCGGCGTTCTTCGTCACCATGATCGTCGCCGAACTGGTGCTCGGCATCCTCGCGTCGATCATCGTCATGTGGTTCTCGCGCAAGCGTGAGTTCAGTGCCGACCAGGGCGGTGCGCGCCTGGCCGGCCGCAAGAACATGATCGCGGCTCTGGAACGCCTGAACAGCCTGCACCCGCCAGCCCTGCCGGACAAGATGGCCGCGTTCGGCATCGGTGGCGGCGGCGCCGGCGGCGGCCTCAAGCGCCTGTTCATGACCCACCCGCCGCTCGAAGAGCGCATCGCCGCCCTGCGCGCCGGACAGTGACGATGATGGACGCCTCCGCACAGGCCCTGAACCGGGGATTGCTCGAGCGCCTTCGGCAGTTCATCGAACGCCCGGCGGTGCAGCGCGCCATCATCGCGCTGATCCTCATCAACGCCGCCCTGCTCGGGCTGGAAACCTGGCCCGCGGCGATGGACTTCGCGGGCGGGGCGATCGTCGCGCTCGACAGGGTCATCCTCGGCGTGTTCGTGGTGGAGATCGTCGTCCGCCTGTGCGTCTATCGGCGCGCCTTCTGGCGCGACCCCTGGTCGGTGTTCGATTTCGCGGTCGTCGCCATTGCCCTGATGCCCGCCACCGGCCCCCTCGCCGTGCTGCGCGCCCTGCGCGTCCTGCGGGTATTGCGCCTGCTGACGATGGTGCCGTCGATGCGCCGCGTCGTCGGTGCGCTGCTCGGCGCGATCCCGGGCCTGCTGTCCATCGGCCTCGTGCTGCTGATCATCTACTACGTCTTTGCCGTGGTGGCTACCAACCTGTTCGCCGCACATCACCCGGAATGGTTCGGCGACATCGGTCGCTCGTTCTACACGCTGTTCCAGGTCATGACCCTCGAGAGCTGGTCGATGGGCATCGCGCGTCCGGTGATGGAGCACTTCCCCTATGCGTGGGCGTTCTTCATTCCGTTCATCCTGATCGCCACGTTCACGATGCTCAACCTCTTCATCGCGATCATCGTAAACGCGATGCAGACTTTCAGCGAAGACGAACATCGCGAGGTGGTCGCCGCGGTCGACCAGGCGCGCGACCATATCGAAGGGGACCTCCACGCCGAAGTCCAGGCCCTGCGCGAGGACATACGCGGACTGAAGGCGATGCTGGCGCAGAGCGCCGTGCGGCCGGATCAATCGAATCGGAACGCTCCGCCAACCGCCGACTGAGCGCGCGGCCGGGCACGTCCCGGCCGTCTCGCCTCCGCGGCCTGTGGCGCCTTCAACGACTCGGGTCTCGCCGCGGCGCTTTTGCGAGTGCGTCCGTATCCGATTAGGCTATGCGCAAGCCACGCCCGATTCTGCCGACGCCTCGTGCATCGGTTCCGGGTGCTTTCATCGGCTTGCGTTTCGACCTGACAGGGGCGCGAGCATGAAAACCTGACCCTGAGGCCGAATTCCCATGACGAAAACCTGGATCCGCCGCATCGCCATTGCCATCGGCATCGTGTCGCTGGTGCTCGTGGCAGCCGCTGCCATCCTCATCGCCACCTTCGATGCCAATCGTTACAAGACTGTGGCGATCGACTGGATGAAGGCCGAGCACCAGCGCACGCTGGCCATCGACGGGCCGATCGAGCTGTCGTTCTTCCCGCGACTGGCGGTGACGGTCTCCGGCGTGCGCCTCTCCGAACCCGGCAGCGACGAGGAGTTCGCCGCGGTCGACGAAGCCGCGCTCGCCGTGCGGGTGATGCCGCTGTTGCGCCAGGAACTGGTGGTCGGCCGCGTGAGCGCACGCGGCGTGCGCGCGAGCTACGTGCGCAACGCCGAGGGCGTGCGCAACATCGACGACCTCGTGTCCGGCGAGGCCGGCGCCGAGACCGGCGCCGGGGCGTCGGACTCCGCTGGCCGCGCCATGCGCTTCGACGTCAGCGCGGTGCAGTTCGACGATCTGCGCCTGCGGGTGCGTGACGAGATGGCCGATCTCGACGGCGAGCTTGCCCTGCTGTCGTTTTCTTCCGGCCGCCTGGCGAACAAGGTCGAGTCGCCCGTGTCCCTGCGCGCGACCGCGCGACTGAGCCGACCGCAGGCGGCGGAACTGGCGCTCGACGGCAGCATGAGCCTGACCCTCGATCTCGACGACAACGCCGTCGCGATCAGCGGCCTAAAGCTCGCGGTCGAAGGCAAGGGCGCCGGCGTCGAGGCCTTGTCTCTGGCGCTCGAAGGCGCGCTGGGCTGGGACGGCAGCGCGCTGCGTGCCGGCCCGCTGCGGCTGGCCTTGAAGAGCGCCACCCTGGGCGACATTTCAGTGGCACCGTCGAGCCTCGCACTCACCCGCGCGCTGTTCGACCCGAGCGCTCAGCGGCTCGAACTCGAGGCGCTCGAGCTCGCCCTCGCCGGTCGCCAGGGGGTTAACCCGTTCGAGCTCGCGCTCGACTGGCCGAAGCTCGCCGTCGACGCCCGGCAACTCGAGGGCAGCGCGCTCTCGGGCCGGCTGAAGCTTGCCGGACCGACCGCGCTCGAGGGCAGCTTCCAGTCGGCCGCGCCGAGCGGAAACTTCGACGCGCTGCGCCTGCCGGGCGTGGACCTGAAGCTGGCGGGCAGCCTCGGCGAGCGCAAGATCGACGGCAGCGTCAAGGCCGATGTGGTGGTCGACGTTGGCGCCGGCGCGGCGACCTTCGAGGGCCTGGACCTGCGCGCCACGGTCGCCGACCCCGGCCTGCAGCCGCTGCAATTGAGCGTGCAGGGCAGCGCCGGCGCCGACGCCGGCAAGGCGCAGTGGAAACTGACCGGCTCGCTCAACACCAACCGTTTCGACACCAGCGGCGAGGCCGCCCTTGCCGGCGCCGTGCCCCACATCAAGGCCAGCGCCCGCTTCGACAGCCTCGACCTGAACCAACTGCTGGCGGCCGACAAGCCGGCCTCCTCGGCCACCGGGACGACGACCCCCACCGCGGCGGAGCCGGCCGACACGCCGATCGAGCTCGATGGCCTGAAGGCCGTCAACGGCGAGTTCGCGCTGGGCGCCGGCGCGCTGGTGTTCCGCCAGTACAAGGTGGCCGATGCCAAGCTCGCCGCCACGCTGGACGACGGCAGGCTGAGCATCTCGAACCTCTCCGGTCGCGCCTGGGGCGGCAGCTTTGCCGGCAGCGGCAGCGCCGATGCGAACAAGCAGCGCGTCGCCGCCAAACTCGATGCCAAAGGCGTCAACGTGAATGCGCTGCTGAAGGACGTCGCCGACAAGGACCTGCTCGAAGGCACCGGGAACGTCGCCGCCGACCTCGACTCGAGCGGGGCGACTGTCGGCGCGCTGCGCTCCAACCTGGCCGGCACCGCGGCGATGCAGCTGCGCGATGGCGCGATCAAGGGCATCAACCTGGCCCGCTCGCTGCGCCAGGCCAAGGCGGCGCTGTCGATCAAGCAGGACGCCGTGGTCCAGGCCCGGGAGACGGAGAAGACCGACTTCTCCGAGATGAGCGTCAGCGCGCGCATCGCCAACGGCGTGGCGCAAAGCGACGACCTCGACATCAAGAGCCCGTTCCTGCGCATCGGCGGCGAGGGCCGCTTCGACATCGGTCGCGGCCGGATCGACTACGAGGCCCGCGCGACCGTGATCGCCTCGTCGGCCGGTCAGGGCGGCGCCGAGCTCGAAGCCTTGCGTGGCGTGACCGTGCCGGTAGCCTTGTCGGGCCCGTTCGAGGCCATCGACTGGAAGATCCAGTGGTCGACCGTCGCCACCGCGGCGGTGAAGCAGAAGATCAAGGACGAGCTGACCGAAAAACTCGGCGCCAAGCTCGGCCTGCCGTCGGCAGGCTCGGATCCGGCGGCGGCCCCCGCCACGCCGAAGGACCTGCTCAAGGACAAGCTCAAGGGCCTGTTCCAGTAAGCGCATCGGCGCGGCCGCCGGAGGGAGTGACGACGGACCGCCATCCCCCGCCCGAGCCGACAACGGGGACCACGACCGGGCGTCCCGACTCATCGCCTCGCGCCCGGCGTCGCCCGGCGCCGGCGGGGCAGCCGGCGCGCTAGTCCCCGGCCAGCGCGAAGCGGTCGGTGCGCGACTGCTTCCAGTAATGCCGGTAGATGTGGTGCTCGCCGCTCAGATCGTCGTTGAGCAGCGCGCCGCGCCCGACCTGCGGCAGCAGGTTCGCCAGCAGCCGCACGTTGTTTTCGTCGACGCGCCTCACGATGTGGTGCGGCGTGATCTGGCCCGGGTGCTCCAGGCCGGCGGCCTGTACCAGGTGCTTCAGCGCTTCGAGCGTCCGTTCATGGAACAGGTACACCCGCTCGGCCTTGGTCGGCACCACCAGCGCCTGCTGGCGCATCGGGTCCTGCGTGGTGACGCCGGTCGGGCAGTTGCCGGTATGGCAGGTCTGCGCCTGGATGCAGCCGAGCGCGAACATGAATCCGCGCGCACTGTTGCACCAGTCGGCGCCGAGCGCCATCGTTCGCGCGATGTCGAACGCGGTGATCACCTTGCCCGCGCAGCCGATCTTGACCCGATGTCGCAGGTCGACACCCACCAGCGTGTTGTGCACCAGGAGCAAGGCCTCCTGCAGCGGCACGCCGACGTGGTCGATGAACTCGACCGGCGCCGCGCCGGTGCCGCCCTCGGAGCCATCGACGACGATGAAGTCGGGCGTGATGCCGGTCTCCATCATCGCCTTGACGATGCCGAACCACTCCCATGGATGGCCGAGGCAGAATTTGAAGCCGGTCGGCTTGCCGCCGGAGAGCTGGCGCAGGCGCTCGATGAACTGCAGCAGCTCGACCGGAGACGAGAATGCGCTGTGCGTCGCCGGCGACACGCAGGTCTTGCCCACCGGGATGCCGCGCGCCGCCGCAATCTCGGTGGTCACCTTGGCGCCCGGCAGCACGCCGCCCTGGCCGGGCTTGGCGCCCTGGCTGAGCTTGATCTCGATCATCTTGACCTGCGGATCGGTCGCGTTGGCGACGAAGCGCTCCGCATTGAAGCTGCCGTCGTCGTTGCGACAGCCGAAATAGCCCGAGCCGATCTCCCAGATCAGGTCGCCGCCGTGCGCGCGGTGGTGCGTCGAGATCGAGCCCTCGCCGGTGTCGTGGGCGAAGTTGCCGCGTCTGGCGCCCGCGTTCAGCGCTTCGATCGCATTGCCCGACAGGGCGCCGAAACTCATCGCCGAGATGTTGAACACGCTCGCCTCGTAGGCTTGCGTGCAATCGCCGGGGCGCGGATCGCGGCCCGCCGCCTGCGCCCCGATCGTCACCCGGAAGTCGTGCGTCGCCAGCCGTGTCGGCGTCATCGAATGGT
>JBFGZP010000049.1:0-14826 GCA_041586695.1 Thauera sp. | reverse complement strand
GCGCCCATCGGGTTGCCCCAGGGGCGCACGCCGTCCTCGATCAGCTTGGTCCACTCGAAGGCCTGCATGCCGACGAAGCTCGCGCCGAGCAGGGCGGTGGCGAGCATCAGCGCGGCGGTCGGTGCGCGTCGGCGGCGATAGGCGTAGTTCACCGCCATTGCCATCGTGCCGCTGCTGGTGATCAGGATGAAGGTCATGATCGCGATCAGTACCAGCGGCACGCTTTCGCCCGCGATCGTCAGTGCGAACACCTCGCTGGGGATCGGCCAGGGCTCGGTGCTGGCGAGGCGCACGGTCATGTAGCCGGTGAGGAAGCAGCCGAACACGAAGGTGTCCGAGAGCAGGAAGATCCACATCATGGCCTTGCCCCAGGGCACCTGGAAGGCCTGGCGGTCGCCGGACCAGTCGGCGACGATACTGCGCCAGCCGCTGTCGCTGGTGCTCGGGTCCGCTCGCGTGATCGTGCTCATGGATGTCTCCTCCCGTTCAGCCGATGCCGCAGATATCGGCGAGTGTTGCCAGCGTCTCGGGCGGGCTGGCGAGCAGGGCGAATACGAGCAGCCACACCGCGAACAGGAAATGCCAGTAGAGCGCACACAGCGAGGCGCCCGCCCGCAACTGCGGGACGGTGTCCTCGCCCCAGGCGTGCATGGTGGCCCGTGCCAGCGCGACGAGGCCGCCGGCAAGGTGCAGCCCGTGCAGGCCGGTGAGCAGGTAGAAGAAGCTCGTGGCCGGGTTGCTGGCGACGAAATGGCCGCTGGTCATGAACTGCTGCCACACCGCGCCCTGGCCGCCAAGGAAGGCGAGCGCCAATATGCCGCCCAGCGCCAGCGCCAGCCGGGCGGCGCCGAGGTGCTCGCGCCGCGCGGCGCTGCTGGCGGCCTGCAGCGCCACGCTGCTTGCGGCGAGCAAGGCGGTGTTGAGCCACAGCGCGCCGAGCCCGACGAGCGGCGCGCCAGGCACGCCGACGAGCGCCTGCCAGTCGGGCAGGCGCGAGCGCACCAGCAGGGCGATCGTGAGCAGACCGAACAGGGCGGAGATCACCCCCAGAAAGACCCGCAGGCCGACCGTGGCCGCAGCCGTGGCGGTGCCGGCGCGCGGCGGCGGGGCGGCTTGCGGCAGCCAGGGTTTGGCGGCGATAGCGTCGAGGAAGCTCATGCGTGGCCCTCCCACACCTGCCCGTCATCGCCCTCGGCGTCGCCGTCCTGAGGCACGTTCTGCGGGATGAAGTCGCGCGCTGCGCCCGGCACGCTGTAGTCGTAGGCCCAGCGATGGACCTCGGGCAGCGTCGCGCCCCAGTTGCCGTGGGCCGGCGGCGTCTGCGGCGTCTGCCATTCCAGCGTCGTCGCGCCCCAGGGGTTGGACCCCGCGGGCTTGCCGCGGAACGCGCTCCAGCCGAGGTTGAACAGGAACACCAGCTGGGTCACGCCGACGACCAGTGCGGCGACGGTGATGAAGGCGTTGAGGTCCTGCGCCGAAGCCGGAATGAACTCGTAGCCCTCGTAGGCGTAGTAGCGCCGCGGCATGCCGAGGAAGCCGAGGTAGTGCATCGGGAAGTAGATCGCGTAGGTGCCGAGGAAGGTCACCCAGAAGTGCAGCTTGCCGAGCGTGTCGTCGAGCATGCGTCCGGTGACCTTGGGGTACCAGTGGTAGATGCCGCCGAAGATCGCGAGGATCGGCGACACGCCCATCACCATGTGGAAGTGGGCGACGACGAAATAGGTGTCCGACAGCGGGATGTCGACGCTGACGTTGCCGAGGAAGAGACCGGTGAGGCCGCCGATGACGAAGGTGCTGATGAAGCCGATGGCGAACAGCATCGGCACGTTGAGGTGGATGTCGCCGCGCCACAGCGTCAGCACCCAGTTGTAGACCTTGATCGCGGTCGGCACGGCGATGATCAGCGTGGTGGTGGCGAAGAAATAGCCGAAGTAGGGGTTCATGCCGCTGACGTACATGTGGTGGGCCCACACGACGAAGGACAGGCCGCCGATGCCGACGATCGCCCACACCATCATGCGGTAGCCGAAGATGTTCTTGCGCGCGTGGGTGCTGATGAGGTCCGAGATGATGCCGAAGGCGGGCAGGGCGACGATGTACACCTCGGGGTGGCCGAAGAACCAGAACAGGTGCTGGAACAGCACCGGGCTGCCGCCCGCGTGGTCGAGCTGCTGGCCCATGGACACGATCGCCGGCATGAAGAAGCTGGTGCCGAGCAGCTTGTCGAACAGCATCATCACGCCGCTCACGAACAGCGCCGGGAACGCCAGCAGGGCGAGGATCGAGGCGACGAAGATGCCCCACACGGTGAGCGGCATGCGCATCAGGGTCATGCCGCGGGCGCGCGCCTGCAGCACGGTGGTGACGTAGTTGAGGCCGCCCATCGTCGCCGCGACGATGAAGATCACCAGCGACACCAGCATCAGCACGATGCCCCCGTCGGTGCCCGGCGTGCCGGGCAGGATCGACTGCGGCGGGTAGAGTGTCCAGCCCGCCCCGGAGGGGCCGCCGGGGACGAAGAAGCTCGCCATCAGGACCACCACCGCGAGCAGGTACACCCAGTACGACAGCATGTTCAGGTAGGGGAACACCATGTCGCGGGCGCCGAGCATCAGCGGGATCAGGTAGTTGCCGAAGCCGCCGAGGAAGAGCGCGGTGAGCAGGTAGATCACCATGATCATCCCGTGCATCGTCACGTACTGGTAGTAGCTCGCCGCATCGATGAACTCGAACGCGCCTGGAAAACCGATCTGCAGCCGCATCAGGTTGGACAGCACGAGGGCGACCAGGCCGACTGCGATGGCAGTGACGCTGTACTGGATCGCGATCACCTTGTGGTCCTGGCTCCAGATGTATCGGTTCCAGAAGCCGAGCGGTTCGGCGTGGCTGTCGGCGTGGCTGTCGGCGTGGCTCATCGCGGCCTCCTCATTGCTGCGCCGCCGGGGCGTGCGCTTCGCTCGCCGAAGTCGGCGCGGCGAGCGAGCGGATGTAGGCAATCAGCGCCGCGACTTCGCTGTCGTCGAGATTCGCAGGCGGCATGACCGGGGGATAGCCCTGGACGATGGCCGCGGCCGGTTCGCGGATCGACTGCGCGAGGTAGGCTTCGTCCGCGGTCACGGTGCGACCGTCGGTGAGGCTGCGCGTGCTGCCGTACAGGCCCTGCCAGGTCGGCCCGACGCCGCGGCTGCCATCGGCACTGTGGCAGGCCTGGCAGCCACGGGTCTGCGCGAGCATGCGGCCGCGCTGGGCGTCGTCGACCACCGCCTTGTCGCCGGCAAGCGATTCCGCGAAGGTGGGCTGTGCCGCGAGCCAGGCCTGGAATGCGGCCTCGTCCTCGACGACGACGAGGCCGCGCATGTTCGAGTGCCCGACGCCGCACAGTTCGGCGCACAGGATCTCGAAGCGGCCGGTCTGGGTGGGCTGGACCCAGAAGCTCGTCACCAGCCCGGGCACGAGGTCCATCTTGGCGCGGAACTGGGGCACGTAGAAATTGTGCAGGACGTCGCGCGAGCGCAGCAGGACCTTCACCGGCCGGTCCAGTGGCAGGCGCAGTTCGGCATTGTCGACGAGCACGTCGTCCTGGCCGTTGGGGTCGTCCGGATTGACGCCGAAGGGGTTGTCGTTGCTGACGAAGCGGGTGTCGCTCAGGCCCAGCCGACCGTCCGCACCGGGGAAGCGGAAGCGCCACTGCCACTGCTGGCCCAGCGCCTCGACCACCGCCGCATCCCTGGGCGGGTTGATCATGTCCGAATAGACGTAAAGCCCTGGAGCGAGCATGGCGACGATGCCGACCGCGGTGACGATGGTCAGCCATCCTTCCAGCCGCCGGTTCTCGGGCTCGAACGCCGCCTTGCGCCCGGGCCGGTGACGGAAGCGTACGACCGACCAGGCGATGAACAGGTTCACCACGACGAAAACCACCGCCGTTATCACCAGGGTGACAAGGATGGTGTCGTCGAGCTGGACCCAGTTCGAAGCGATCGGCGTGAACCACCACGGACTGACGAAGTGGAACACGACCGATCCGACCACGATCAGGATCAGGGCGACTGCCAACGCCATATCGCGACCCCCCGTCCGGCCTCAGCCGGCACGACACCTCATGGAAAAGACGGAATCGTCGGCTCCGTGCCCTCGATGTCGGCCTCGGGATGGTGCTCCTTGATCATGTCCTGGAACTCCTCGACCCGATCCTTCGGCACGTCGACCATCATCAGCAGCATGCCGTCCTCGAGTGCGCCCTCGAAGCGCTCGAGGCGGGAATTGGGCAGGCTGACGCCAATCATTCCGGACACCCAGGCACCGAAGCCGGCGCCGCCCAGCGCGCCGAACAGGACCGCGCCACCGGCGATGACAATGCCCGCGGGCGGAAACGCCAGCGCGGCGAGCCCGGCGAGGGCTCCCAGACTGCCGCCGACCGCCATGCCGCGCTCTAGCGCGGGCACGAGATCGGTCTTCTGCGCGATGCCCGCCTCGGGCAACTCCTCGAGCGGTGTGCCGGTGCGGGCGAGCAGGTGGATGTGCTCGTAGGGAATGTGCGCAAGCAGCAGTTCATCCACGATCTTGCGTGTCACCTCGACATCGGGGAGCAGGAAGTACAACCTCTTCAAGCCTCTCATGACGGCCTCCTTGGTGGGTGTATGCGGCGTTCTTCTTCTTCCCATCCCCGGCCCCGCGCCGCTGCGATGCCGAAGGACGCGCCGGCAAGGGTGGTGATCGAAGGCCCGCCAACGCCGGCGCGAGGCGGACGACTCGTCGATCTGAAATACCTTCCCGGCCTCCATAGGTCTGTGACCATGATGCGGTCGCCAACGTTTCAAGCGCTTCGTCCTGCCCCGGCGCCAGAACGGGGCCTCGAGTCCCGCAGCCCGGGGCTCACTGCGGCGCAGGCGCGGCCAGCATGGCGTCCTTTTCCGCCCGCACCCGAGGGTGATAGCAGTCGGCCGGCTGCGCGCCCAGATGGCCCACGCAGGCGTTGCAATCGACGCAGCGCGGACCCGGCTGCCGGTCGCGCAGGTGCCGGTACAAATAGGGGTCGGCGATGAAGGGGCGCCCGGCCGATACGGCATCGCACAGGCCGAGACCGATCGCTTCCTCCATCGTCTCCCGCGTCCGGAAACCGCCCACGCAGATCACCGGGATCCTCAGCTTCTCCTTGAAGCTCGGGGTGTAGTCGAGGTTGAAGCCCTCGCGCCCCCTCCACAGCAGGTTGCTGGCCAGCGTGACCAGCGGCCTGAAGACGCGGAGGAGGGTTCTGCGCAGCGACGGCAGATGGGCCATGCTCCCGCGCATCATGTTGCGCAGGCAACGGCCGAAGGTGCCGCGCACCATCGGAAAGCCGGATTCGTAGTGCCCCACCGAGATCTCCACCGCGTCCACCCCCTCGGCCTCCATGATCTGCGCCACCTCGACCAGTTCGGGGGTCTTCAGGCCGTCGCGCAGGGGCAGCCAGTCCGAGCCGTTCATCTTCAGGATCACCGGGAAATCCGGTCCGACCCGGGCACGGATGGCGTGATAGACCTCGCGCCCGAAACGCGTGCGCTGGGCGAGCGTGCCGCCGTACTCGTCGGTGCGGCGGTTGGTGTACGGCGTCAGGAACTGGCTCAGCAGGTAGCCATTGGCCGAGTGCATCTGCACACCGTCGAAGCCGGCGCGCCGGCAACGCTCCGCGGCTTCGCCGAACTGCTCGACGAGGCGATGGATCTCTTCCACGCGCAACTGCCGCGGGCGCGTACCCGTGAGCAGATCCTTGACGGCCGAGGCCGACACCACGTCGGTCGCGCCGACAAAGTCGGGCACCACCTGGCGACCGCAGTGATTCAACTGGGCGATCATCTTCGCGCCGTGCGCGTGCACCGCCTCGACCAAGCGGGCCAGCCCCGGAATCTTGTCGTCGGCGTCCACCCCCAGTTGGCGCGGTGCCGACTTGGCCTGCGGGCTGATGTAGATGTTGCCGGTGATGATCAGCGGCGTCCCGCCCTTGGCGATCGGGACGTAGAAATCGATGACCTCGTCGGTCACGAAGCCGTCCGCGGTCGCACGCGTTTCCGCGGTCGCGGTCTTGAACAAGCGGCCCGGCAGCTCGAGCGTGCCGATCCGGATTGGCGAAAATAGAACTCCGTGGGCGGCTGTCATTCCAACCTCGCTCCGGTGTCCGGACGAATCGTGCGATCCGCCCCTGTTCCTGCTTCACTGTAGTGGATGCTTTCCGGTCTTGCTGCCGGCGCGATGCCGTCAGCCCGCGCCGGCCGCGCGGCGGCGGCACGGTTGGCTGCGGCGTTCTGCGGGGCACGGGCACGACGCCATGCGGGCGACGGACAAGGCGATCGCCGCGCGGGAAGCTCAGCCCCGGGCCTGCAGCAGCCAGCGAAACAGCGCCAGTTGCGCGGGCAGATAGAACAGGTACTCGGGGTGCCACTGCACGCCGAGGATATGACGCTCGCGCGATGACTCGACCGCCTGGATGATGTTGTCGAGGTCCCAGGCAACGACACGCAGGCCGGCGCCGGGCCGGCGGATGGCCTGATGATGCAGGCTGTTGACGCGCAGGCGAGCCTTCCCGCAAACCGTCGCCAGGCGCGAGGGCGTGTCGATGCGGACCTGCTTGGTCGGCAGCAGCCCCGGGCGGTTGTAGGTGCGCTCCCGCATCGGGCGGATGTCCTGATGGAGCGTGCCGCCGAGGACGACATTGATCAGCTGCGCGCCGCGGCAGATTCCCAGCAGCGGCATGTCGTGCTTCAGGGCAAACTCGATCCACCGGATCTCCAGGCGGTCGCGCTCCGGGTCGTTCCGCGCCCGTGCATCGACCTCGCCGCCGTAGTGTTCCGGGCCGATGTCATCACCACCGCCGATGATCAGGGCGTCGAGTCGATCGCCGCCGGGTTCGTGCCGGACGCTGATGCGCGCCGGCATCGCCCCCGCCAGTCGTAGCGCAATCCGGGTGCACCACCACGAAGGCGACCAGTGGCGAGCGTTGCCGGTTACACCAATTCGCGCTCTTTCAGCCATGTGTCGATATGCGCCACCCAGCTCGCCCGATTGACGCCGAGGACGGGGCGCGAGCGCGCCAGGAAGGCTGCGCCCAGTTCGTCGAGTTCGTCCTTGCGATCCGCCAGGCGCTCGACGACGCACCAGAGGTTCCAGGCCCGCGCCAGCGACCAGTCGGGCTGTTCGATGTGGCAATTCGGCAAGCGATAGTGGAAGGCCGGGCGGGCCTTCACCTTGGGGTCGTTGACGGCATCCTGCACCCGGTCGGCATCGATCTGCGCGAGCATGGGCAGCAGGTCAAGGGCGCGGTTGCGGGTGGCGTTGTGTTCGAGGTAGTCGTCGAAGATCCGGTCCAGGCCGTGGTCGGCGCGGCCGGCCAGGGACTCGAGATAGGCCTCGGGGTAGAGATCGATGTACGGGCTGATCTTGCGTGTGATGTCCACCTCGTGGGCGTCCACCAGCCACCACTGCAGCAGGGCGAAGGCGCGCAGGTAGGTCGAGATCGTTGCGGCGTCGAGCGATGCGATCTCGGCGTTGACATGCGTGCCGTAGGCCGCCAGCGGCGAGTTCTCGGTGCCCACCGCGCCGGCCTCGCGCAGCCCGACCACCATGTCGTCGAGCGCATCGAGCTCGCCGAGCGGAATCGGAGGGCAGACCACCTCGAGGGGGACGACCAGGGTCGCGGCATCGCTGAGCAGGCTCATCCACTCGCGGCGACTCCCATCGTCCTCGGGCGCGTTCTCGGCGTCCGTCGCCTTGCGTTTGAGGAAGTCCCAGTCGAGTTCGATATTGAATTCGCCCAGCCCATCCACCCGTAGCTCGCGCTCGGCGGTCGAGCAGGTCCGCAGCTCGCCGCCGAGGGCGGACTGCAGCACGGCGGCGGTCTGGTCGACCGTGAGACCGGTGAACTCCAGTTCGAAGCCGACCCGGCGCGGTTGGCCATCGGCCCTGGCCACGGTCGGGGGAAGATCGAAACGGGTGTTCTGATTCGTCATGGATGAGGGAGTTCGGCGCTGCGAAATGGTTCAGCGCCCGTTCAGCGCCCGTTCAGCGCCGCGGCGAGCCCGAAGGCGCCGATGGCGGCTCTCGAGTCCGCGAAGCCGATCGATCGCGCGGGCAGGGCCTCGGCCGCCCCCCGAGGGGGCCGCGCTCATTGCGGCGCTGGATAGTCGTAATGGCGCGCGTTCAGGTATCGAGTGACCTCGGCGATGTCCTCCTCGCTCCAGCCGAGCCCTGCCGCGTTCTGCCAGCGACCGACCTGCGACTGCAGACTTTGCCAGTCGGTGACGACGCTGTTCTGCCGCCAATGAACCTGGGTGGCGTGACAGTCAATGCAGTGCGTCGAGTACAGCAACTCTCCGCGCGTCATTTCGCGCGGCGACGCGGCGCGCGCGATGCTGAAAGCTCCGATCAAGACACAAAGCACCGTGAGCATCAATCCTCTTGGCATGTCTTTTCCCATAAGTGCCCTTCGCTCACCCAGTATAGGCGTCGCCGCCGGCCAGGGCTGCGCCGGCTGCTTCCCGAGGATGCCTGAGCCCCGACGGCTGCCATCGAAGAGGCGCCGATGGCGCCGGCAGTGAAGGAGGGCAAGGATTCGGGGCGCTCCGCTGGCGCTGGCTGAGAGCGCTTGCGGCCTCATGTCCGTCCCCCACCGCGGTGCGCGGGTAGAATCGGCTTTCCGCGTCACGGCCGGGCGGTCTTCGTTGCCGCAGGGCACGCTACGCGGGTCGCCGCGCGGCCGCGGATGATACGGAACATGGCGGAAAGCGCACTGCTGGGGCGGTCCTTGCTCGACTCGGCGCACCGCAGCAGGAAAGAATTGCCGCACTTGTTCCTCGGCCCCGGCCGAACGTCCCGGGTCGGTGTCGCGGGGTGCAGCTGCGCGAACAGGAGCCACCATGCAAGTGCTTGTCGAGCAGGGTGCCAACGGCGACGCTTTGACCGCAACGATTTCGGTCTCGCGCGCGGCTTCAGCCGCTGCCTGGTGCGATCCTGTCGCGCCAACCGCGAAGAAGAGGTAAGGGTGCGCACAGCATCGCACGGCATCCGGGCTCTGATCATCGTCACGATCCTGGTCTTCGTACTGGAACTTGGCGCCGGTGAGGCGATGATCCGGGACTTGGCACTTTGGCCACTCGACGCCGACTTCAGGCCCTGGCAAGTCGTGAGCTACGCGTTCTTGCACGCAGGACTCGCTCACCTCGCCTTCAACATGTACGGCTTGTGGCTGTTCGGCCGCGAGTTGGAATACGTGCTGGGCACTCGTGCCGTGCTCCTGCTCTACCTTGGCAGCGTCCTTTCCGCTGCCGCCGCGCAGTTGCTGGTCACGAGCCTTGTCGGTGGCACTTATCCCACGGTGGGTGCCTCTGGCGGTGTGTTTGGGTTGCTGCTTGCATTTGGCATGCTCTTTCCAACTCGGATCATCGTTCTGTTGTTCCCGCCCATCCCCTTGCCGGCCTGGCTGTTCGTCACACTCTACGCCGGCATCGAGCTGACGCTCGGCGTGACAGGGAGCCAGGCGGGCGTCGCGCATTTCGCGCATCTCGGTGGGATGGTCGGCGGATATCTCGTAATGCGCCGGTGGGCTCGCAGCCGACGATGACGGGGACAGGTCGCCGGTTGCCGCCGATCGCCGGGCTGCGGGCCGGGCGCTGATCGGCATCGATTCCTCGGATGTGCCGCCGGCCGCTTCGGCCCCGGCCCGATGCAGCGTTTCCGTCCGAGGCGCGAGCCAGGTGGAACGGGTCGGGCGCCTTGGGGCAAGCCTACTCGCGCAGGGGCGTAGCCTTCTGCGAAGAGACGAAGATCACCGCGTCCGACAAGGCGACGACGTCGTGCTCCTCGCCGGCTTGCGTGAAGAGGTAGTCGCCCTGGCTCAGTTCGACGCCGCCGATCAACACCTTCCCGGAAAGGACAAGGACCTCTTCGCTGCCGAGATGCGAGTGGCGCGGAAAGCGCGCGCCGCTCGTTAGCCGGACGACAGAGGAGCGCCCTCCCTCGTCATTGACGCGAAACAGGCTGCGCTCGATGCCGGAGTATGGGGTGGTCACCCATTCACGATCTACCGCCTGATTTACCAACACTGGCTTCTCCCTCGAAATTCAACAACAGCTCAGCCCGGACTTTCCTGGCCAGAACCGACTTCCCGTGCCGAACCGGAATGGTGGCGGAGAACTGGGCGGCAGCGCATGGATTGACGGCTTCATTGCTGGACGATCCGTGCGCCCACCCGGGGGCTATCCATGGGCCATTCATCGAAACGCTCGGTCATATCTTCCAGGTCGCCGTAGATCACAAGAAGATCGTCCTCGATCAATCTTCTCGTCGGACTTGGCATCGGAAACCAGTCGCGATCGTGTTCGATGCCCAGAATCATTGAGTTTTCCAGGTCGGCGCTGACTTCGGACAGGGCGCGGCCGATGAAGGGGGAGCCCTTGATCAACTGAATTCGCACCACCCCATAGCCTTCCGCAATGTGCAGCAACTCATCGACGGGTGTATCGTCATCGAATATCTTGAGCTGCGCCAGGCGCGTATGGGCAAAGGATTCCCACCGACTGACGAGCGGGGCATATCTGCCCATGATGAGAATCAGAGCGGCGCCGAAAAGCAATACAACGGCGTTCACACCCACCTCCAGGCCGTTCGCCTTTGCGAATGACGATGTTGTTGTAACGATGACCGCGACGATGCCGATATTGCCTAGAATCATCAGCAGGGAGACGATCTTGCGTCGCCGCATGTTATTCACCACCCGTTCCGCCTCGCGGGTGGTGAAGCCCGTTCCGGTAAATGCGGAGAGCGCCTGAAACTTGGCTTTTTCGTAATTCATGCCGGTCATCATCAGCGCAATCGCCCCGGCCCGTACGATCAGCATCGAGATCACGATTGCGGCCAGGGTCGGAGCCAGAAAGTAGGCGCTACTCATAAACCACCTTTGTTATCGAAAGTCCCTTCAGAGCCAGCCCCGGCGGCGGAAGAACAACAGCATCGATATCGCGACCACGAGCATGGCCAGCCATACCAGCACGTAACCATAGGGCCATCCCAGTTCGGGCATGTTCCAGGGGCCGGCATTCCGATCGAAGTTCATGCCGTAGACACCAACGATGAAAGTAAGCGGAATGAATATTGTCGCAATCACCGTCAATACCCGCATGATCTCGTTCATGCGATTGCTGACGCTTGAAAGGTAGATATCCAGCATGCTCGACGCCATGTCGCGGTATGTTTCCAGCAGGTCCATGACCTGGATCGTGTGATCGTAGCAGTCGCGCAGATAGACGAGCGTATCGTCCCGCACCATCTTGTTATCGCCACGCAATAGCTGATTGATCACATCCCGCTGTGGCCACAGCATGCGCCTCAGCAAAATCAGCTCACGCTTCAGAACATGAATCTTCGCCACTGTTCCACGACCGGGCGCTGCGAGAATCTGTTCCTCCAGATCTTCCAGTTGCAGTCCGAAGCTCTCCAGAACGGGGAAGCCCTGATCGATCACCATGTCGAGCAGGCTGTAGAGCAGAAAGTCCGGGCCTCTTGACCGCAGGCGGCTGCCATTATCCTGCAAGCGTTTGAGGATCGGCTGGAAGGTGGAGAAATCACCGTCGTAGAAGCTGACGATGAATCTTTCGTTCAGGAAGATGCTTACCTGATGAACGGTGACGACATCCCCTTCAAGCAGGGGAAGGCTGGTGACAATGAACAACTGGTCGTCAAAAGGCTCGATCTTGGGGCGCTGCCCTGTATTGAGTACATCTTCCAGCGCCAGAGAGTGCAACTGAAATGAGCCTGCAAGTTCGTTCAGCGCGGCTTCTGTCGGTCGCCCCTGTACGTGCACCCAGGTCACCGACTCGCGCTGCGCGTAGGCCCGATAGTCGACAGCACCGACGTCTTCGCGGATCACCAGTTCATCAGCGGTGAAATCGACGAGGTGGATTCGCAATGGCGGGGCTGCGGCCGGGGAGGTCTCGGTCAGAGTCCCGGGCGGTGTCCCCGGCGGGTGATAGCGCTTGGTAAAGAAAGCCATGTGTTCGAACCCTTCGCCCGCCAGAGGGCGGAGCAAACTCGGAGCTGCCGCGCAAGGACTGGATTGGCGGCGCGCGCAGAGAGCATCCGAATGCGGCCCGGCGGCAACATCGGGACGCATCGACGAGAATCCATACAGCCCGTGACCGTGCCACGATATCGAATCGCGGACTCGACGAAAACGGGCCTTCGCCGCCTATAGTAGATATTAGCGCGCGTTCGACCGTCCCATGACCAGGATCGGAGTCGAACGTGGCACATTGACGGTGTTCGGACGGTCGGCACTACCCGCCCAGTCCATCGTCCGTCTCCGGGACGCAAGGCCCCGATGCTGCTCGCATTGGCGCAAGCATTCCTCGATTGACTGCGACCGACATGCCCATAGATACTGCCGACGATATCGTCACCTTTCCTGGCTCCCGGCAGTTCTATCTCGCTCGGGCCAAAGGCATGTTCAGGAAATCGCTTCGAACCCGGTCTACCCGCGCACGGCCTGCGCGACCCTTTTCGTTAGTGCGCGTTTCGGCGCATCGCAGCGGTGGTATTCCGTCAGGCCTCCACTGCCTCCGCGTTCATACCCTGGCCATCCTGCTGCTCGTCGTTGCGGGACCATTCGTTGGAGTTTCACCCGCATGATCACCCTCAAGAACGTCACCCTGCGCCGCAGTGCCAAGGTGCTGCTCGATAACGCTTCCGTCACGCTAAATCCCGGCGAGAAGGTCGGCCTGGTCGGGCGCAATGGCGCCGGCAAGTCGAGCCTGTTCGCGCTGCTCAACGGCACCCTGCATGAAGACGCCGGCGACTTCAGCCTGCCGGCGCAATGGCGCATGGCGCAGGTGGCGCAGGACATGCCGGAGACCGACCAGTCCGCGACCGACTTCGTCATCGAAGGCGACACCGCGCTGCTCGCCGCACAGAAGGAAGTGCACGCCGCCGAGGCCGGCGACGACGGCGAACGCATGGCCTATGCCTACATGGCTCTGCACGATGCCGGTGCCCACGATGCGCAGGCGCGCGCCCAGGCCCTGATCCTCGGCCTGGGTTTCAAGACCACCGAGTTGTGCAACCCGGTCAACAGCTTCTCCGGCGGCTGGCGCATGCGCCTGCAGCTGGCACGTGCGCTGATGTGCCCCTCCGACCTCCTGCTGCTCGACGAGCCCACCAACCACCTCGACCTCGACGCGCTGGTGTGGCTCGAGGCCTGGCTCAAGCGCTACGACGGCACCCTGGTGGTGATCAGCCACGACCGCGAGTTTCTCGATGCCATCACCAACGTCACGCTGCACATCGACAACGGCAAGCTGACGCGCTACGGCGGCAACTACAGCACCTTCGAGGACACGCGCGCGCAGCAGATGGAGCTGCAGCAGAACGCCTACGCCAAGCAGCAGGACAAGATCGCCCACCTGCAGAAGTTCATCGCCCGCTTCAAGGCCAAGGCGAGCAAGGCCAAGCAGGCGCAGAGCCGGGTCAAGGCACTCGACCGCATGGAGCGCCTGGCGCCCGTGCTCGCGAGCGCCGACTTCAACTTCGAGTTCAAGGAGCCGGCCAATCTGCCCAACCCGATGCTGGCCATGGAAGATGCCTGTTTCGGCTACCCGCCGGCGGAGGATGCACCGGCCGGCACGCCCCCGACCGTGATCGTGCGCAACGTGAACAAGTCGGTGATGGCGGGCGAGCGCATCGGCATCCTCGGCGCCAACGGCCAGGGCAAGTCGACGGTGGTCAAGACCGTGGCGCGGGCGCTGAAGCCAACCAGCGGCATCGTCACCGAGGGCAAGGGGCTCAACATCGGCTACTTCGCCCAGCAGGAACTCGACGTGCTGCGACCGCTCGACAACCCCCTCGAGCACATGGTACGCATGGCCAAGGAAGGTCTGCCGCCCGGACAGAGCGGGCGCGAGCAGGACTTGCGCACCTTTCTCGGCACCTTCAATTTCAGCGGAGACATGGTCAAGCAGCCGGTGGGCACGATGAGCGGCGGCGAGAAGGCGCGCCTGGTGCTGTGCATGATCGTGTGGCAGCGTCCGAACCTGCTGCTGCTCGACGAGCCGACCAACCACCTCGATCTCGCCACCCGCGAAGCGCTGGCGGTCGCGCTCAACGAATTCGAAGGCACGGTGATGCTCGTCAGCCACGACCGTTCGCTGCTGCGCTCGGTTTGCGACGAGTTCTGGCTGGTTTCGCACGGAGGCATCGAGCCCTTCGACGGCGACCTCGACGATTACCAGCGCTATCTGCTCGACGAAGCGAAGCGTGCGCGCGAGAGCCTGAAGGAATCACTGAAGAGCGCGCAGGAAGCGCCCACCCAGGCGCCGCCGCCGGTCGTTGCCAACAAGAAGATCCCCGACAACCTGAAGGTGCTCAAGCGTGATCTGGGCAAGCTCGAGCAGCTCATCCTCGACCTGCAGGCGAGCAAGCACGCGCTCGAGGCGCGTCTGGCCGTTCCGCTGCCGCTGCAGGAAATCGGCGAACTCGGCCTCAAGCTGAAGGCGCTCGACGAGGAGCTCGACTCCAGGGAGGAAGAGTGGCTGCTGCTGTCGGAGAGGATCGAGGCGGCGACGGCATAGCCCGCCCAGGTTTTTGGCGCGACCGGCGTGGCGATCGCCTCGCGTCCGGATTGCGCCTCATGCCGATGGGCCGGCCGGCGCACACCGTGATCCTTCTCCCGCAAGGCGATAGCTTCGAGAGTCCCGCGAGCACATGAGTACCGACCTGCGCCTTTTCGCCCCCGCCACCGAACGCAACCGCCACGTCATCCTGCCGGTCCTGCAGCGCGTGCTGCCGGCGTCCGGCACGGTGCTGGAG
>JBFGZP010000048.1:0-14893 GCA_041586695.1 Thauera sp. | reverse complement strand
GGGTGCGAGGCGATTGTCTACTCGCGTGCGGGCTACGGCCGCTCGGCGCCGGCGCGGCTGCCGCGCGGCGTGCGCTACCTGCACGACGAGGGCCTGGTCGTGCTGCCGGCCCTGCTGTCCGCGCTGGAGCTGGAGCGTCCGATCCTGTTCGGGCATTCCGACGGCGGTTCGATTTCGCTCCTTTGCGCCGGCGGCACCGATACGCCACTGACAGGCGTGATCGTGGTGGCACCGCATGTGATGGTCGAGGACGTGACGGTGGCCGGCGTTGCCGAGGCCGGGCGCGTGTATCGGGACACCGAGCTTCGCGCCCGCCTGGAAAAACACCACGACGACGCCGATGCCGTCTTCAGGGCCTGGAACGACATCTGGCTGCATCCGGATTTCCGCAGCTGGAACATCGAGGCCTACCTGCCGCGCATCGCGGTGCCGGTGCTGGCGATCCAGGGCGAGGACGACGAGTACGCCACCATGGAGCAGATCGATCGCATCGCGGCGCAGGCGCAGGATGTCGAGTTGTGCAAGCTGGCCGACTGTCGGCACTCGCCGCACAAGGACCAGCCGGAGGCGGTCATCGATGCGGCGACCGCATTCGTGGCGCGGCTGACGGCGGACTGAAGGCGAGGGGCGATCCGGTCGGGATCGGCCTCACCAGGCGGCCAGAGTACCGACGCTGGCCGCTTGCCGTGGCGGTGATTCCGCGTGTCTTATAGAAGACATCAGGCCCCGCAGTCTTGACCCGGGCGTGATTCGGAAGCATTCTCGCGGGTTCCCGCGTCGCGTGCGGCGCGCGGTTCCCACAGACGAGTCCAGAGAGTCCGAGCCATGAGTGAACGAGTGAACTGTCAGCGCCTCCAGGTTGCTGCCGAGCTGAAGCAATTCATCGAACAAGAAGCCCTGCCGGGCACCGGCGTCGATGTCGCCGCGTTCTGGAAGGGCTTCGACGCACTGGTACATGAGCTGGCACCGAAGAACCGGGCCCTGCTCGCCGAGCGCGACCGTCTGCAGGCCGAGCTCGACACCTGGCATCGCGCCCACCCCGGCCCGATCGCCGACATGGCCGCCTACCGCGGCTTCCTGGAATCCATCGGCTACCTGCAGGCACAGCCGGATTCGGTAAAGGTGGCGACGGCGAACGTCGACACCGAGATCACCTCGCAGGCCGGCCCGCAGCTGGTGGTGCCGGTGATGAACGCGCGCTATGCGCTCAACGCCGCCAACGCCCGCTGGGGCTCGCTGTACGACGCCCTCTACGGCACCGACGCGATCAGCGACCTGGGCGGCGCCGAGCGCGGCAAGGGCTACAACCCGATCCGCGGCGAAAAAGTGATCGCGTTCGCGCGCGCACTGCTCGATGAAGCGGCGCCGCTGGCCGGTCCATCGCACACCGAAGCGGCCGCCTACGCGGTGGTGGGCGGCAAGCTGCAGGCCACGCTGAAGAACGGCAACACGGTCGGCCTCAAGCAGCCGGAGAAGTTTGTCGGCCATCAGGGTGATGCCGCGGCGCCCAAGGCCGTGCTGCTGAAGAACAACGGCCTGCACATCGAGATCCAGATCGACCGCAACGGCGCGATCGGCAAGACCGACGCCGCCGGTGTCAACGACCTGCTGATGGAAGCTGCGCTCACCACCATCATGGACTGCGAGGATTCGGTCGCGGCGGTCGACGCCGAAGACAAGGTGACGGTCTATCGCAACTGGCTGGGCCTGATGAAGGGCACCCTGACCGAGGAGATGGAGAAGGGCGGCAAGTCGATCACGCGGCGGCTGAACGCCGATCGCGAATACACCGCGCCGGGCGGCTCGGGTCTGCGCCTGCACGGGCGCTCGCTGCTGTTCATCCGCAACGTCGGCCACCTGATGACCAACCCGGCGATCCTCGACGAGGCCGGCAACGAGGTGCCCGAGGGCATCATGGACGGTGTGGTGACCGGGCTGATCGCCTTCCACGACCGCGAGCGCAAGGGCAACTCACGCACCGGCAGCGTGTACATCGTCAAGCCCAAGATGCACGGCCCGGCCGAAGTGGCCTTCGCCTGCGAGCTGTTCGGTCGCGTCGAGGACGTGGTCGGGCTGCCGCGCAACACACTCAAGGTCGGCATCATGGACGAGGAGCGCCGCACCAGCGTGAATCTGAAGGCCTGCATCGCCGCGGCCAGCGACCGGGTGGTGTTCATCAACACCGGCTTCCTCGACCGCACCGGCGACGAGATGCACACGGCGATGGAAGCGGGCCCGATGATGCGCAAGGGCGACATGAAGAACAGCGCCTGGATCCAGGCCTACGAGCGCAACAACGTGCTCGTGGGCCTCGCCTGCGGGCTGCGCGGCAAGGCGCAGATCGGCAAGGGCATGTGGGCCATGCCCGACCTCATGGCGGCAATGCTCGAGCAGAAGATAGGCCACCCGAAGGCCGGTGCCAATACCGCCTGGGTGCCGTCGCCGACCGCCGCGGTGCTGCATGCCCTGCACTACCATCAGGTCAATGTGGCGTCGGTGCAGCAGGAACTCGAGAAGATCGACCTCGATGCCGAGCGTGAGGACCTGCTCAAGCACCTGCTTACCGTCCCGGTGGTGGAGAAGGCGGAATGGAGCGAGGCCGAGCGCCAGCAGGAACTGGACAACAACTGCCAGGGCATCCTCGGCTATGTCGTGCGCTGGGTGGAGCACGGCGTGGGCTGCTCGAAGGTGCCGGACATCAACGATGTCGGCCTGATGGAAGACCGCGCCACGCTGCGCATCTCCAGCCAGCACATCGCCAACTGGCTGCGCCACGGCGTGGTGCCGGCCGAACAGGTCGAAGAGACGCTGCGCCGCATGGCGAAGGTGGTGGACGCCCAGAATGCCGGCGACCCGCTGTACCGCCCGATGGCGGCGGACTACGAGGGCTCGGTGGCCTTCCAGGCCGCGCGCGCGCTGATCTTCGAAGGCTGCGCCCAGCCCAGCGGCTACACCGAGCCCCTGCTGCATCGCTATCGCCAGGAGTACAAGGCCAGGGGCTGATCCCGCTCCGCACAAGGGAAATGCCGGCGCAAGCCGGCTTTTCTTTTTCCGGGCCCGCGCGACCCGCGCTGTGGCGGGGCGGGGCCCCGTGGCTCAGCCCGGTGTGGCGCGCGGGCGCATCTGCTCGGCCACGTAGCGCCGCACGACCGGCTCGTCGTCGCGGACGTGGAAGGCCAGGCGCTTTTCGCGCAGGCCGACATCGGCGGCGGTGAATCGCTCCAGGCGGCGCTGATGCTCGATCCAGTTCTCGTCGAGGAAATACTCGATGTAGCGCCCGGGCAGGGTGGTGTCGCGGAACAGGCCCCAGGACAGGGCGCCCTGACGCAGCCGGGCGCGGCGCGTCTCCTGCATGACGGCGTTGAAGGCGCGTGCCTGCGCCGGGTCGATGAGGTACTCGACGGTGACCATGACGGGGCCTTCGTTCGGTTCGATGTCGATCACCGGCTCGGCCACGCTCGAGGCCGGGCGCGCGGGCGTCATGTCCTCGTCCAGGCCGCCGCCGACGCTCAGGCGGCAGGTCAGCAGCAGCACCAGCGGGCCGATGACCGACGCTGCGGCGACGCTCATCGTGACGGTGCTCTGGCTGGCGACATAGCCCCAGGTTGCGGCGCCGACGGCGCTGCCCCCCATCAATGCCATCTGATAGATGGACATGCCGCGCGCGCGCACCCAGTTGGGCAAGGCCATCTGCGCGGCCAGGGTGAGCGAATTGGCGGTGGAGATCCAAGCCATCCCGGCCAGCGCGCTGGCCGGCAGTGCGAGCCAGATGTTGGATGACAGCACCACCAGCACCGCCGCCACGGCATGGACACAGGTGCCCCAGCGCACGAAGACGTCACGACCGACGCCGCGGCGCAGGCGGGGCAAATAGAGGGCGGCGAAGATCGCGCCCGCGCCCATCGCCGCCAGCAGGGCCGTGAAGGTGGTGGCGCCGCCGTCGGGCATGTCTCGGGCGATCAGCGGCAGCAGGGCGAGGAGTGCGCTCGATTGCAGGAAGAAGGCGAAGATGCGGAACAGCACCACGCGCATCCGCGGCGACTGCAGCACATGCTGCAGGCCGACGCGCATTGCGCCGAAGAAGCGCTCGCCGGGCAGGGCGCTCACCTTCGGTTCCGAGCGCCAGCGCAGGATGAGGGCGAAGGCGACGATCGACAGCACGGCGTTGAGGAGGAATACGTACTGGCTGCCGGCACCGGCGATCAGGGCGCCTGCCACCACCGGGCCGACGATGCGCGACATGTTCATGGCGATGCCGTTCAGGGCCAGCGCCGCCGACAGGTCTTCGCGCGGCACGACTTCGGGGACGATCGCCGCAAATACCGGCCAGCGCATGGCCATGCCGATGCCGTTGGCGAAGGTCAGGGCGAGCAGCAGCGGGGCGGTGAGACCGTCCATCAGCACGAGGATGCCCAGCACCATCGCCACCGCGGCGACCCACAACTGGGTGATGGCGAAGTAGCGACGCCGGTCCACGATGTCGGCCAGTGCGCCGCTGGGCAGCCCGAGCACGAAGACCGGCAGGGTCGACGCGGCCTGCACCAGGGCAACCATCATCACGCTGTCGGTGAGCGAGGTCATCAGCCAGGCCGATGCAACCTCGTTCATCCACATGGTGACGTTGGCGGCGAGCCACGCCAGCCACAGCATGCGAAACACCGGGTCGCGCAGCGGGGCCATTGTGGAGGGGGCTTTCGTCGTATCGGCCGGAGTCGTCATCTCAATCTCGCTGTGCGGTGACGCAAGCGCCCGCCACCCCGGGATGAAAAAAGGCGCCCACGTCGGAGCGCCTTTCGTGCGTCGATGCCGCCGTGGCCCTGCGTCCTTACCAGAGCTGCCACCACGGCCGATCGTCCTTCGGGCCGCCGGCAAAGTACACGCTGTCGGGGAAATTCGTACGCATCACGCGGTCGGTGTCGTCGCGCAGGCGGGTCATGCCGAGCGCGTCGTAGCTCTTAACCAGCAGGAACAGCGCCTCCTCGTTGGCTGGCGCCCCGGGGAAGTTGGTCACCGCCGTCTGGGCGCGATTGATCGTGGCCACATAGGCGCCGCGGTTGTAGTAGTACCGCGCGACGTGCACTTCGTGTGCGGCGAGCGAATTCACCAGGTACTGCATGCGCGCACGCGAGTCCTCGGCATAGCGGCTCTCGGGGAAGCGGGTGACGAGCTCGCGGAAGCTGTCGAAGGCTGTACGGGCGCCCTTGGGGTCACGCTCGGACAGGTCCTGGCGCGACAGGCCGGCGAGCAGGCCGAGATCCTCGTTGAAGTTGACCAGGCCCTTGAGATAGTAGACGTAGTCGACGTTCGGGTGATTGGGGTGCAGCTTGATGAAGCGGTCGGCCGCCGCCAGCGACAGCGCCTGCTCGCCCTGCCTGTAGTAGGCGTAGGCCGCCTCGATCTGGGCCTGCTGGGCGAAGCGGCCGTAGGGATAGCGCGCCTCGAGCTTCTCGAACATCTGGATGGCACGGTCGTAGCCGCCCTCGCTCATCGAGGCCTTGGCTTCGGCGTAAAGGCGTTGCGCGTTCCAGCCAGCGGTCTCGTCGATCTGCTCGGGCAGCAGGCCGCAGCCGCCGAGGAGCAGGGCACCAATGAGTGCCGCATTTCCCGCTAAACTTCCAAGGGTGAACCTGGCCATCGAAAAAACTCGCGTGAATGAACCTGGCAATTATATAGCAGCGAGCGAGTCCGTCTCGTGCGTGACGCTGACGATTCCCGCCGATCTGGCCGGACTGCGGCTCGACCAGGCACTTGCCCGTCTGTTTCCCGAACACTCGCGCAGCCGGCTGCAGGGCTGGCTGAAGGACGGCCGCATCCGTGTCGACGGCAGTTCGCCCGATGCGCGCCACAAGGTCTGGGGCGGCGAAGCGGTCGAAGTCGACGCCGCGCCTGCGCCCGAGGCGGCGGCCGAGTTGCCCGAGGACATCCCCTTGCAGGTGGTGTTCGAGGACGACTGCCTGCTCGTCATCGACAAGCCGGCAGGGCTGGTCGTGCACCCGGGCAGCGGAAACTGGAGCGGAACGCTGCTCAATGCGTTGCTGCACCATGCGCCGGCGCTGGCCGGGGTGCCGCGCGCGGGTATCGTCCATCGCCTCGACAAGGAGACCAGCGGCCTGCTGGTGGTGGCGAAGACGCTCGAGGCGCAAACCGATCTCGTGCGCCAGTTGCAGGCGCGCACGGTGAGGCGGCATTACCTGGCGCTCGTGCACGGCCGCGTCGCCGCCGCTGGTGAGGTCGACGCGCCGATCGGCCGCCACCCGCAGCATCGCACGCGCATGGCGGTGGTGCCGGGCGGGCGGCCCGCGGTCACGCGCTACGCGGTGCGCGAGCGCCTCGAGCGCACGACCCTGCTCGAATGCCGGCTGGAGACCGGGCGCACCCACCAGATCCGGGTGCACATGACCCACATCGGCCATCCCATTGTCGGCGACCCGGTTTATGGGCAGCGGCGCAGCGCCGATCCGCGCCTCGACGCGTTTCCTCGTCAGGCGCTGCACGCCTTCAGGCTCGGTCTGGTGCATCCGCTGAGTGGCGAGGAAATGAACTGGAGCGTGCCGACGGTTCAGGACTTCGCCGAGCTGTTGCGTGACCTGGGAGGCCGGCCAGCATGACTGAACCCGATATCATCGTTCCCGACTGGCCTGTACCGCCAAATGTGCGCGCACTCGTCAGCACCCGCGCCGGGGGCTCGAGTTCGGCGCCGTGGGACGGCTTCAACCTGGGTGAGCATGTCGGCGATTCAGCCGCGGCGGTGGCGGCCAATCGGGCGCGCCTGCGCGAGATGCTGCCAGCCGAACCCGCGTGGCTGTCGCAGGTGCATGGCACTGCGGTGGCGGACGCGGACGCGGCAATTGGCGTGCCGGTAGCCGATGCGGCGGTGGCGCGCACCCCGGGCAAGGTGTGTGCCGTGCTGACCGCCGACTGCCTGCCGGTGCTCTTTTGCGACGAGTCGGGTACGGTCGTGGCGGCGGCCCACGCGGGATGGCGTGGTCTGGCAGCCGGGATGCTCGAGGCAACCGTCGAGCGCATGGGAGTGCCGGCGCATCGCATCCTCGCCTGGCTGGGGCCGGCGATCGGCCCGGCAGCATTCGAGGTTGGCGAGGAAGTTCGTGCCGCATTCGTCGACGCCGATTCCGCCGCAGCCGTGTCCTTCGCCCGCGGCAAGCAGCCCGGCAAGTGGATGGCCGACCTCTTCGGCCTGGCGCGGCGCCGGCTGACGGGCGCGGGCGTCGAGCGCATCCACGGCGGCGGCGTGTGCACTTACGCCGACGCGCGCCGCTTCTATTCCTACCGCCGCGATGGGGTCACCGGGCGCTTCGCCTCGCTGGTCTGGATAAGACCCTGATGCTGCACGACAGCATAAGCGGGCCGCATCGAGCGGTGGCGCAGGCTATTGATCGCCGTCCGATTCGGCTCTATCGTTTAGGTCCTCGTCGGTCTCGCGACTGCGCTGTCGCCTGCGTCGATCGGGGGTGCCGAACAGCCACAGGACGAGCGCCAGCGGGGCGAGACCGTAGAAGACGAAGGTCAGCACGCCACCGACGACCGTGGTTTCGGTAATCGCGGCGAGCAGGGCGACATAGATCCAGGCAATTGCAATGACGTACATACCGCCGATTCTACCGGCAGCCGACCGCCGGTCGGCGTCGACGGCGCATAAACCTGGGGCCCCGGCCGCGTCAGCGGCATCGGAGCACTCGGCAGGGAGAGGTTGGATGTCCGATTCAGACGGGAAGCAGTCGGCGGCAGGGATGCAGGCGATGTTTCTGGCCGGCCAGGCGATGGCACAGAATTTTTTCGACGCGATCGCGCGTCAGAACGTGGCGATGCAGGACTCTTCGGGCGTCGCTGCGACCAAGATTCCGATGCCCGAAAGTGAAGAATTTGTTGCGATGCAAAAGGAGTTCGCGGAGAAGCACGCCGCGCTGTGGTCGTCGATGCTCGGTCGCGCGCCCGGCAGTCAGTCCGAACCTGTCGTGCAGCCGGAGCCGGGCGACAGGCGTTTCTCGTCGCCGGCGTGGGCAGAGAGCCCGGTGTTCGATTACGTGCGCCAGGCCTACCTGCTCAACGCTGATTTCATCAAGCAGGTGGCCGATGCCGTGCCGATGGCCGACGGTCGGGCCAAGGCGCGCGTGCAGTTCCTGACGCGGCAGTATGTCGACGCCTTGGCGCCATCGAACTTCGCCGCCACCAACCCCGAATTCATCAAGACGGCGCTCGAGACCAAGGGCGAGAGTATTTCGCAGGGGGTGAAGAACCTGCTCGCCGACCTCGAGAAGGGGCGTATCTCGATGACCGACGACACAGCCTTCGAGATTGGCCGCAATCTGGCGCTGACGCCGGGGTCGGTGATCTTCGAGAACGAGCTGATGCAGCTCATCCAGTACGCGCCGCTGACGACCAAGGTCGCCCAGGTGCCCCTGCTGATCGTGCCGCCGTGCATCAACAAGTTCTACATCATGGATCTCCAGCCGGAGAACTCCCTGGTGCGCTTCATCGTCGAGCAGGGTTTCACGGTATTCCTGGTGTCGTGGAGGAATCCGCGGCCCGACACCGGCGGTCACTACGCCTGGGACGATTACCTCGACAAGGGACCGCTGGCAGCGCTCGAAGTGGTGCGCTCGGTGACGCGGGTGAAGAAACCCAACGTGCTTGGCTTCTGCGTCGGCGGTACGCTGCTGACCTCCGCGCTGGCGGTGGCGCGGGCGCGCGGGGAAGACCCTGTCTCCAGCCTGACGCTGATGACGACGCTGCTCGATTTTGCCGATGCCGGCGAACTCGGCTGTCTCGTCGATGAAGCCAGCGTGGCGGCGCGCGAGGCGGCGATCGGCAAGGGTGGTGTGCTCAAGGGGCAGGAGCTCGCAAACGTCTTTTCTTCCCTTCGTTCCAACGATCTGGTCTGGCAGTACGTCGTCGGCAACTACCTGAAGGGCAACAAGCCTCAGGCCTTCGATCTGCTGTACTGGAACTCGGATTCCACCAACCTGCCAGGGCCCTTTCTCTGCTGGTATCTGCGCAACATGTACCTGGAGAACAATTTGCGCGTGCCGGGCAAGCTCAAGATGCTGGGTCAGAAGGTCGATCTCGGCAAGGTCGATGCGCCGGCCTATCTGCTGGCGGCGCGCGAGGATCACATCGTGCCGTGGCAAAGCGCCTATCACGCCCGTCACCTCCTGGGCGGCGACACCACCTATGTGCTGGGTGCCAGTGGTCACATCGCCGGCGCGATCAATCCCGCATCCAAGAATCGGCGCAGCTACTGGATTGCCGACGCAAGCCCGAGCGATCCGGACGAATGGCTGGCGCAGGCCGGCGAGCGCAAGGGCAGCTGGTGGTTGCACTGGATCGACTGGCTGCGGCCCCATGGCGGCAAGCAGGTCGCTGCGCGCGGACGGCTCGGCAGCACCAAGTTCGAGCCGATCGAGCCGGCGCCCGGGCGCTATGTCAAGGAACGGGCTTAGCGCCTCGCACGGACTACGTCTCACACGACGGCGGCGTTTGAGGCGGGGCGCTGTCGCCAACTTTTTTTCAACCCGCAGAATGCCCGCAAGGGAGAGGAGAATTTAATGTCCAGAGTTGCATTGGTAACGGGTGGTATGGGTGGTCTCGGTGAAGCGATCTGCATCAAGCTCGCGGCGCTCGGCTACAAGGTGGTGACCACTCATTCGCCGGGCAATACCAAGGCCGAAGAATGGCTGAAGAGCATGAACGGCATGGGTTACGCCTTCAAGGCCTATGCTTGCGATGTTGCCGACTTCGATTCGTGCAAGGCCTGCGTCGAGCAGGTGGCGAAGGAAGTCGGGCCGGTTGATGTACTGGTCAACAACGCCGGCATCACCCGCGACATGACCTTCAAGAAGATGGCCAAGGCCGACTGGGATGCGGTGATCAGCACCAACCTCGACTCCGTGTTCAACATGACCAAGCAGGTCATCGACGGCATGAACGAGCGCAAGTGGGGCCGCGTCATCAACGTGTCTTCGGTCAATGGACAGAAGGGCGCATTCGGCCAGACCAACTACGCTGCCGCCAAGGCCGGCATGCATGGTTTCACCAAGGCGCTCGCGCTGGAAGTCGCCCGCAACGGCGTCACCGTCAACACCATTTCGCCGGGATATATCGGCACCAAGATGGTGATGGCCATTCCGGAGGAGATCCTCAGTACCAAGATCGTGCCGCAGATTCCGATTGCCCGTCTGGGCAAGCCGGAAGAGATCGCCGGCCTAGTGGCCTACCTGTCGTCGGAAGAGGCGGCGTTCGTGACCGGAGCCAACATTTCGATCAACGGCGGCCAGCACATGTTCTGATCTTCCGGGCCTCCCGGCCTGTCGAGCGGCGCGCATCCTCCCGGAGCGCGCCGTTTTTCTTGTTGACTGAATATGCGACCTTATGCTTAGGTGCAGTGCACCATTTTTGAAAAAGAAAGCATATAATGGAACCGCTTTGCAGCTGACGCGCTGCGGCACGAGAGGTCGGGACATTCCCCCGGAGAGGGCTCTGGGCAGCGTTCCGGCTTTGACCCCCGCTCGATAAGGATCCCAACATGTCCAAGAAAGTCGCACTCGTCACCGGCGCCATGGGCGGCCTCGGCACTGCGGTTTGCCAGGCGCTCGCCAACGAAGGCATGGCTGTCGTTGCCAACTGCCTGCCCAATTTCGACCACAAGGACAGCTGGATCTCGATCCAGCGTGATCTCGGCTTCGATTTCGTTGTCGCCGAAGGCGACGTGTCCGATTACGAGTCCTGTGCGGCCATGGTCGCGAAGATCGAGTCCGAGGTCGGCCCGATCGACGTACTGGTAAACAATGCCGGCATCACGCGGGACAAGTTCTTCCCCAAAATGGAAAAGGCACAGTGGGATGCGGTGATCAACACCAATCTCAACAGTCTGTTCAATGTCACCCATCAGATCTCGGCAAAGATGGCCGAGCGCGGCTGGGGACGAATCATCAACATCTCGTCGGTGAACGGCATCAAGGGTCAGGCCGGTCAGACCAACTACTCCACCGCCAAGGCGGGTGTACTGGGCTTCACCAAGGCGCTCGCGGCGGAACTCGCAACCAAGGGCGTCACCGTCAATGCCATCGCGCCCGGCTACATCGGCACCGACATGGTGATGGCGATCCGGGAGGACATCCGCCAGGGCATCATCGACTCGGTGCCGATGAAGCGCCTGGGCAAGCCGGAGGAGATCGGCGGGCTTTGCGCCTACCTGTCTTCCGAGCTCGCAGGCTATATCACCGGCGCCACAGTCAACATCAACGGTGGCCTGCACATGTATTGATGGTGCACCGTGCCATGCCTGAAATCACGAAACCCCGTCGCTTGGCGGGGTTTTTTTTCCGCACCGCGGTATAATTATCAAATGATCTTAGAGCGGAACCGACCGCCGTCGAGGAGATGGAGATATGCCAGAACAACTGCGCCTGATCAAGAAGTACCCGAATCGTCGCCTCTACGATACCCGCACCAGTTCGTACATCACCCTGGCCGACGTGAAGGAACTCGTTCTCAACCATGAAGAGTTCCAGGTCGTGGATGCGAAGACCAGCGAGGACCTGACGCGAAGCATCCTGTTGCAGATCATCCTAGAGGAGGAAGCAGGCGGCGCGCCGATGTTCACCAGCGACCTGCTGGCGCACATGATCCGTTTCTACGGCAACGCCATGCAGGGCATGATGGGCAAGTATCTCGAGAGCAACATCAAGGCTTTCACCGAGATGCAGGGCAAGCTTCAGGACCAGGCGCGCGCGATCTATGGCGAGGACAGCCCGGTCGGGCAGGATCTCTGGGCCCAGTTCCTCAACTTCCAGGGGCCCGCGCTGCAGAGCATGATGGGTGCCTACGTCGAGCAGTCGAAGAAGATGTTCGAGCAGATGCAGGGTCAGCTCGAGAGCCAGACGCGCAATATGTTCACCGGATTCCAGTTCCCGAACTACACCAAGCCCGCGGATGAGGAGGAGGCCAACTCCGCTCCTGTCGGCGACAAGGGCGCGCAAAAGTAAGATAATCGGGGGTCGATTGACGTTCGCCACCCCGGCGTTGCGTGTCGTCCAGACAGGCCATACCCGCATGACCCCTATCAACCCCACGGGACTGCCGCGCGTCGGCTTCGTGTCGCTCGGCTGCCCGAAGGCAACGGTCGATTCCGAACACATATTGACCCGACTGCGAGCCGAAGGCTACGCGATTTCGGGCAGCTACGACGACGCCGATCTCGTCGTGGTGAATACCTGCGGCTTTATCGATGCTGCAGTCGAGGAGTCGCTCGACGCCATTGGCGAGGCACTGGCCGAGAACGGCAAGGTGATCGTCACCGGCTGTCTCGGCGCGAAGGACGACGTCGTGCTCGCGGCGCACCCGCAGGTGCTGGCGGTGACCGGCCCGCATGCAACCGAAGAGGTGATGCAGGCGGTGCACAGGCATCTGCCCAAGCCGCACGACCCCTTTACCGACCTCGTGCCCCCCCACGGAATCCGCCTGACGCCGCAACACTATGCGTACCTGAAGATCTCCGAAGGCTGTAATCACCGTTGCACCTTCTGCATCATTCCGTCGATGCGCGGCGACCTCGTCAGTCGCCCGATCCACGAGGTGATGCGCGAGGCCGAAGCGCTGGCCGATGCCGGCGTGAAGGAGTTGCTGGTGATTTCCCAGGACACCTCGGCCTATGGGGTCGACGTCAAGTACCGCACGGGCTTCTGGGATGGAAAGCCGATCAAGACCCGCCTGCTCGATCTGGCCAGTGCGCTGGGCGAGCTCGGTATCTGGGTACGGATGCACTACGTCTACCCTTACCCGAGCGTGGATGACCTGATCCCGCTGATGGCGGAAGGCAAGATCCTGCCCTACCTCGACGTGCCGTTCCAGCACGCGAGCCCGCGAATCCTGAAGGCGATGAAGCGCCCGGCCAATGCCGAGAACGTGCTCGAACGCGTGCGCAAGTGGCGCAGCATCTGCCCCGAGCTGACCATTCGTTCCACCTTCATCACCGGCTTCCCCGGCGAGACCGAAGAGGATTTCGAGCAGCTGCTGCGGTTTCTCGAACAGGCCCAGCTCGATCGCGTCGGTGCCTTTGCCTATTCGCCGGTCGAAGGCGCGGCGGCGAACGCACTGGCCGACGCCGTTCCCGACGAGGTGCGTGAAGAGCGTCGCGCCCGGCTGATGGAGTTCCAGGAAGACATCTCGACACAGCGCCTCGAGGCGAAGATCGGGCGCGAGATGACGGTGCTGGTCGACGACGTTGACGAGGACGGGGCGCTCGCCCGCTCGATGGGTGACGCGCCCGAGATCGACGGCCTCGTCATCATCCCGGGCGGCGAAGACCTTCAGGCGGGCGATTTCGTCCGTGTCCGCATTACCGATTGCGATGTCCACGATCTCTTCGCCGAGCGCATCGCCTGAGCGCGGCGTCGTCGGCTTCTGCAAGGTGAAGGTGGCGTGACCGCGTCTGGATTGCCTCTTCGAAACCGCGGGGCGGGCGCTGTTCGCGACGGTCCCGTGATTGGCCTTGCGCTCGGCGGTGGCGCGGCGCGTGGCTGGGCGCATCTGGGTGTCTTGAAGGCGCTGGCAGAGGAGGGCGTCGAGCCCGGCATCATCTGCGGTTGCTCGATCGGAGCCTTTGTCGGTGCGGCAGCTGCGTCGGGGGATCTGGCCAAGCTGACGAACTGGGCCGAGTCCCTGAAGTGGCCGGACGTGGTGTCGCTGCTCGACGTGTCACTGCGCGGCGGTCTGATCAAGGGCGAGAAGCTCATGGGCTTCTTCGCTCGGACTTTCGTCGACCGCGATTTTTCCGAGCTCGACGTGCAGTTCGCCTGCGTTGCGACCGAGCTCGCCTCGGGGCGTGAAATCTGGCTCCACGAAGGCAGCGTCGCGGCCGCAGTGCGAGCGTCGATCGCGCTCCCCGGTCTGATGACGCCGGTCATACACCGGGGCCGGGTACTCGTCGATGGAAGTCTTGTCAATCCGGTGCCGGTCTCGGTGTGCCGGGCGATGGGAGCGGACATCGTCATCGCCATCGATCTCGGCTCCGACATGGTGGGGCGGGCAGTGCGGCACACGTCCGTCGAGGCAGCGCCCACGGAAGAGACCGAAGCGGGCTGGACAGACCGCCTGTTGGCGCGATTCGGGCTCGGAGTGACCAACGGCCGGACTGACGTCGTGCTCGATCCGACCCTGCCATCCCTGACTTCGGTGATCAATGCCAGCATCAACATCATGCAGGTGCGCATTGCGCGCAGCCGCATGGCGGGCGAACCTGCGGACGTGCTGATCTCGCCGAGGGTCGGGCAGCTCGGTCTGATGGATTACCA
This sequence comes from Thauera sp., assembly GCA_041586695.1. GTDB lineage: Bacteria > Pseudomonadota > Gammaproteobacteria > Burkholderiales > Rhodocyclaceae > Thauera. The sequence goes on along the minus strand of JBFGZP010000048.1, from coordinate 584 downwards.
TCGCGCGGCCGAGGCGATCGCCGAGGGCGAGGCAGCGGTGCTGCGGATTCGTCCCCTGTTGCGCTTCGTGCTCGACGAGGCCGCGTCGCGTTGAGCGGTCCGCGCGCCGGTTCGCTGCAGCGCCAGGCTGCGGTTCGACTGCAGGCGTCCGCGGCAGCATGGTTCCTCGCACTGTGGAGAAGCTGATGGCCCCCTTTCTGCAGTCCCTTGCCGAGACGCTCGGCCCTGCAGGGCTGGTGACCGATCCGGCGGCGATGGCGCCCTATCTGACCGACTGGCGCGGACGCTACCACGGGAGCGCGCGGGCGGTGGCGCGTCCCGCCAGTGCCGCCGAGGTCGCGGCGGTGGTGCAGGCGTGTGCCGCGGCCGGTGTGCCGATCGTGCCTCAGGGTGGCAACACCGGCTTGTGCGGCGGGGCGACGCCGCTGCCCGATGGCGGCGCGCTTGTCGTCAGTCTCGGCCGCCTCAACCGCATTCGTGCCATCGACACCGACAACAACACGATCTGCGTCGAGGCCGGGTGTACGCTCGCGGCGGTGCAGGCAGCGGCGGCGGAGGCGGGGAGACTGTTCCCGCTCTCGCTG
>JBFGZP010000047.1:0-14953 GCA_041586695.1 Thauera sp. | reverse complement strand
TGGGATGACTCGGCTAACGCCGGTTTCTCGAGCGCCCGTCCGTGGCTGAAGGCGAATCCGAACTATACCGAGATCAACGTCGAGGCGGCGCAGGCGGATCCGGACTCCGTGTTCCATCACTACCGCCGCCTGATCGCCCTGCGCAAGGAACACGAGGCCATCGTCTACGGCAGCTACCAGCCGCTGCTCGACGATCACCCGCAGGTGTTCGCCTACGAGCGCGCGCTCGGCGACGAGCGCATCACCGTGATGGCCAACTTCTCCGGCGAGCGCGTGGTGCTCCAGCTTCCTCACACGTTGCGCGGAATCGAAGGCGACTGCCTGATCACGAATTGCATACCCCGCGCGGTGCTTGATTCGGAAGTGGAGTTCGCTCCCTACGAAGCCTTCGCCATCGCCCATTCCACCCCGGCCGCTTGAGGACCCGACTCGATATGAACGCACAACAGCTACCTGTCCGCAAAGAACCCGAGAAGATCTGGTGGAAGGAGGCCGTCGCCTACCAGGTCTACCCGCGCAGCTTCATGGACTCCAACGGCGACGGCATCGGTGACCTCAACGGCATCACCGCGCGCCTGGACTACCTCCAGTGGCTCGGTATCGACGTCATCTGGATCTGTCCGATGTACAAGTCGCCGAACGACGACAACGGCTACGACATCAGCGACTACCAGGACATCATGGAAGAGTTCGGCACGATGGCCGACTTCGACCGCCTGCTCGCCGAGACCCATTCCCGGGGCATGAAGCTGATCCTCGACCTGGTGGTGAACCACACCAGCGACGAGCACCCCTGGTTCATCGAGTCGCGCGCGTCGAAGGACAACCCCAAGCGCGACTGGTACGTCTGGCGTGACGGCAAGAACGGCAGAGAGCCGAACAACTGGGAGAGCATCTTCCGCGGCTCGGCGTGGAAGTTCGACGACACCACCGGGCAGTACTTCCTGCACCTGTTCTCCACCCGCCAGCCCGATCTCAACTGGGAAAACCACGAAGTCCGCGGCGCGATCACCGACATGGTTCGCTGGTGGCTGGACAAGGGCATCGACGGCTTCCGCCTCGACGCCGTCAGCCACATGAAGAAGGCGCCGGGCCTGGACGACCTGCCCAATCCCGACAATCTCGACTACGTGCCGAGCTTCGACATGCACATGAACGTCAAGGGCGTGCTCGAGTACATGGACGTGCTGTGCAAGGACGCCTTCAACAAGTACGACATCATGACGGTGGGCGAAGCCAACGGCGTGTCGGCGGTGCAGGCGAAGGACTGGGTCGGGGTCGAGCACCAGCGCCTCGACATGATCTTCCAGTTCGAGCATCTGGCGCTGTGGTCCAAGGACCCGCGCGCCGGGCTCGACGTGATCGAGCTCAAGGAGGTGTTCACGCGCTGGCAGGAGACGCTCGACGGCGTGGGCTGGAATGCCTTGTTCCTGGAGAACCACGACGTGCCGCGGATCGTGTCGAAGTGGGGCGACACCGGGCAGCACTGGCGCGAAAGCGCGACCGCGCTGGCGACCATGTACTTCCTCATGCAGGGCACGCCCTTCATCTACCAGGGTCAGGAAATCGGCATGACGAATACGGTGTTCGACGGCGTCGACGACTTCAACGACGTCTTCGCCAAGAACCAGTTCGCGTTGTGCGTCGCCGCGGGGCAGTCCCCGGACACGATCCTCGAGGAGCTCGCGATCACCTCGCGCGACAACTCGCGCACGCCTATGCAGTGGGACGCCAGCGAGAACGCCGGCTTCACCGACGGCACGCCCTGGCTCAAGGTCAATCCGAACTACGAGGAGATCAATGTCGTGCGCCAGCAGGCCGATCCGGGCTCGGTTCTCGGCTTCTATCGCCGCCTGATCGAGCTGCGCAAGTCCGAGCCCGCGCTGGTCTACGGCAGCTATGAACTGCTGATGAAGGACGACCCCCAGGTCTATGCCTACCTGCGCAGCCTCGGCGACGCCGCCATCGTCATCGTCAGCAACCTCACCGGGCGCGCCGCGGAATTCTCTCATCCGGGGTTCACGCTGAAGGACACCAACCTGCTGCTGGCAAACCAGGACGTCGCCGCTCACGGTGATCTCGACCGCCTGACACTGCGCCCCTACGAGGCGCGCGTGTACCGAATTGACTGAAACGCGGGGGCGCAGCCCCCGAGCCGAAGCGCAGCCGTCGCGGCCCCTGGCTGCAGCTTCCCTGTACCGGGCCTAGCTTTCCCCGGGGACGGACTTCGTCCCTACCGCAGACCGAGAGTGATAAGGAGATTCCAAAATGAAACTGAAGACACTTGCTTTGGCCACCCTGTTCCTGACCGCGGCCCATGGCTCTGCCTACGCCGATACCGTCAAGATGGAATGCGGCGCCGGCGCGACCGTGAAGACCTTCTGCGACTACGTCAAGCAGCGCTTCGAAGCGGAAACGCCGCACAAGGTGACTTTCATCGACCTGCCACGCGCTTCGGACGAGAAGTTGTCCACGCTGCAACAAATCTTCGCGACCAAGGACAGCAGTGTCGTCGATGTATTCGCTATGGACGTCATCTGGCCCGGCGTGCTCGACAAGCATTTGCTTGATTTGACCGACGGGGTCGGCGATCTGGCGCCGAAGTTCTTCGCCTCGGCATGGAACAACAATGTGGTCGATGGGCGCATCAAGGGCGTGCCGAGTTTCATCGACGCCGGGGTGATGTTCTACCGCACCGATCTGCTTGAGAAGCATGGCGAGCAGCCGCCCAAGACCTGGGAAGAATTGGCCCGCATCGCGGCCAAGATCCAGAACGCGGAGCGGGAGGCCGGGCAGAAGAACATCCATGGCTTCGTGTTCCAGGCCAAGGCCTATGAGGGTCTGACCTGCGACGTAGCCGAGTGGGTCGCATCCTACGGCGGCGGCACCTTCGTCGACGAGAAGGGCAACATCACGATCAACAACCCGAAGGCGGCCAAGGCGCTGGATACCGCCGCGAGCTGGGTGGGAAAGATCGCGCCGGAGGGTGTGATGGGCTATCAGGAGGAAGAGGCCCGTGCCGTTTTCCAGAACGGCGATGCAGTGTTCATGCGTAACTGGCCCTACGCCTATTTGCTGAGCCAGGATGATTCCAGCCCGGTCAAGGGCAAGGTCGCCATGATCCCGGTTCCCAAGGGGGGCGAGGATGGCCGTCATGCTGCCGCGCTCGGCGGATGGCAATGGGCGGTGAGCGGCTACACCAAGGTGCCGGAGGCGGCGATCGCGCTGGTGCGCTTGCTGGCCGAGGCCGAAAGCCAGAAGCAGAACTTCTTCATGATGGGCGTCTCGCCGGCCCGGCCGGACGTCTATGAGGACGCCGAAGTGATGGAAAAGGGACCGCACCTAGCCGCTTTCAAGAAAGTCTTTGAGGACGCCGTGCCGCGCCCCTCGACGGCGACGCGCTCGGAGTACCCGAAGGTTTCGAAAGCCATCTACAACGCCGCTTACGACGTGCTGAGTGGGCGTGCAACCGGCGACGCTGCCGTGGCCGATCTCGAAAGCAAGCTCAAGCGCATCAAGGGTCGCGCCTGGAAGTAAGCGAACGGGCGCCCGCCTGAGGGTTGCCTGCGGAACCCGCCATGCGGCGGGGCTGCAGGGCCCCGGGGCGGGGCAGGGTCTGGCTTCTTGTCTCGCCCGGGCGCGAACGAGCACGGCAGCCGCCACGGATGCCCCCGAGCCAATGGAGAATGAATCATGAAACACAATTCCGAGCTGATGCCGGCGGCGCAAGCCGCCCCGGTCGCAGCGAACGTCCCCGGACGAAAACGCAGCCTGCAGGCGCGACGTGCCCGATCGGCATGGCTGCTGGTGGCGCCGACGCTGGTGCTCCTGGCAGGTGTTGCCGGCTGGCCCTTACTGCGTACGTTCTTCTACAGCTTCACCGACGCACAACTGGATACGCCGGAAGTCTACAACCTCGTCGGCTTCGCCAATTATCTGGACTTCTTCGAAGGCGAAGTGTATGGCGTGCTCGCCGATTCCCTGTGGTGGCAGGCGGTATGGAATACCTTCTGGTTCACCGGGATTTCGGTTTCGCTGGAACTGGTGTTCGGCATGCTGCTGGCGCTGCTGATGAACCAGAAGTTCCGCGGCCAGGGGCTGGTTCGCACCGCGATCCTGGTGCCCTGGGCCATCCCGACCATCGTCACCGCGAAAATGTTCAGTTGGATGTTCCATGACCAGTACGGAATGATCAACGACTTGCTGCTGCGCGCCGGCATCATCGACGGGCCGCTGGCGTGGATCGCCGTGCCGCACCTGTCGATGTGGGCCGTGGTCATCGCTGATGTGTGGAAGACGGTGCCGTTCATGGCGCTGATGTTGCTCGCTGCCATGCAGATGGTGCCGACAGACCTCTACGAAGCGGCACGCGTCGACGGCGCCACCGCCTTCCAGCGATTCCGCCGCATCACCCTGCCGTTGATTTTTCCCGCCATGATCGTGGCGCTGATCTTCCGGGTCATGGACGCGTTGCGGGTGTTCGACCTGATCTACGTCCTGACCTCGAACAGCGAGGCGACGATCTCGATCTCGGGCTACGCCCGCGAACAAATGGTCAGCTATCAGGAAATGGGGGCCGGATCTGCGGCCTCGGTCCTGGTTTTCATGATGGTCGCCGGCGTTGCAGCGGTGTTCCTTTACATCGGGCGGACCGCTGAGCCGCGGGAGCAAAAAACATGAAACTCACTCGTAAGCAGCAAAAGTCCTGGTCGCTCTTCTGGATCTACGCGGCCTCCGCGTTCGCCGTCCTGATCTGTGTGTTTCCGCTCTACAACTCGATTCTCACCTCGTTGCGCAGCGGGCAGGACCTGTTCCTGACCAACTACGTGCCGACCACCTTCTACTGGGAGAATTACGTCGTCGCGCTGGTGAACAACGGCATCTGGCGCAGCCTGCTGAACTCGGTGTTCGTGGCGACGGTGACTGTCGGCGGCTGCCTGCTGGTCTCCATCACCGGTGCCTTCGCGCTCGCCCGGATCCGCTTCAAGGGGCAGAAGGGCTTGTTGTTCACCATTCTGTGCGTGTCGATGTTTCCCCAGGTGGCGGTGCTGTCGGGCATGTTCGAACTCGTTCGACTGCTCGGCCTGTATGACAGCCTGTGGGCGCTGGTGCTGTCCTACACGACCTTCTCCTTGCCTTTCACGATCTGGGTGCTGACGACCTTCATGCGCAACATTCCGGTCGAACTGGAAGAGGCCGCGATCGTCGATGGTGCCAGCCTGTGGGTGATCATTACCCGCGTGTTCGCGCCGATCATGGGGCCGGCGATGGTCACCACCGGCCTGCTGGCATTCATCGGTGCCTGGAACGAGTTCATGTTCGCGCTCACCTTCGTGCTGTCGGGCGAGAACCGCACCGTGCCGGTCGCGATCGCCATGCTGCAGGGCGCGTCGCAGTTCGAACTGCCGTGGGGCACGATCATGGCGGCATCGGTGACGGTCACCTTGCCGATCGTCATTCTGGTGCTGGTGTTCCAGAAACGCATCGTCGGCGGCCTGACCGCAGGCGCCGTAAAGGGATAAGACGGCGGGTCGCCGCGGCGGCCCGTCCAGTCGCATCAATCGAACAAGTATCGCGGCGACCCCGGTCCGGGGCGCCGCCCAGAGAAGGATCAAGATCATGGCCCAACTTACGCTCGACAAGCTCAACAAGACCTACGGCGAGTCCGCCGTCGTCATCAAGTCGCTCGACCTGCACGTCGAAACCGGTGAATTCATCGTCATTGTCGGCCCGTCCGGCTGCGGCAAGTCCACCCTGCTGCGCATGATCGCCGGCCTCGAGGACATCACCGGCGGCAGCATGCACATCGACGGCACCTACGTGAATGACGACACGCCGTCCGAGCGCGGAATCGGCATGGTGTTCCAGTCCTACGCCCTGTATCCGCACATGACGGTGTATCAGAACATCGCTTTCGGGCTCGAGCTCGCCGGCAAGTCGAAGGAGGAGATCGCCACGCGGGTGGAGGAGAGCGCCCGCATCCTGCAGCTCGAGCCGCTGCTGCAGCGGCGGCCGAAGGACCTGTCCGGCGGCCAGCGCCAGCGTGTGGCGATCGGCCGCGCGATCGCCCGCGAGCCCAAGCTGTTCCTGTTCGACGAGCCCTTGTCCAACCTCGACGCGTCGCTGCGCGTGCAGATGCGGATGGAGATCTCCGGTCTGCACAAGCGCCTGGGCTCGACCATCATCTATGTGACCCACGACCAGGTCGAGGCGATGACGCTGGCCGACCGCATCGTCGTGCTGCAGAAGGGCAACGTGGAGCAGGTGGGTACGCCGCTGGAGCTCTACGACCATCCGCGCAACGCCTTCGTCGCCCAGTTCATCGGCTCGCCCAAGATGAACCTGATCCCCGGCACCCTGGTCAAGGCCGGCCAGACCACGAGCGTGGTTCGTCTCGAGCGTGGCGAGTCGCTGACGGTGAACGTCGGCACGCCGGCATCCGCCGAGGGCAGGCCGGTGCGCCTGGGCATTCGCCCCGAGCACATCGTCTGGGGTGAGGGCATGACCGATCCACACTACACCGCCGAGGTGTTGTTCGTCGAACACATGGGCAACGAGACCTATCTCTACCTCGACAGCGGCGACCCCGCCGAGCCCTGGGTGGTGCGCAACGCCGCGCGCTCGGAGATCGACGACGGCGCGGTGGTCGGCGTGAGCATGCCGGCCGAGCACTGCCACCTGTTCGACGAGAACGGCCTGGCCTTCGAGCGTCCGCGGCAGCACGCCCCGGTGACGTCCTTGCAGTGAGGCGAATTCGCTCCGCCTGAGCACCGCAGTATCCAACTGAACTGAGGCCCCCGCGTTCGCGCTGCGAGCGCGCGGGGCGACCACCGGCAGGCGCCCTGCGTCGCTGCCGCGGGGTTTGTCGTGTCTGCAACTACGCGGAGTTTGCCCTTACCCGCTCCACCAAGGAGTCCCGCTCCGACCGTGAAGCGAATCCAATGTAGTAGATCCATCGATGAGGAGACCTCAAATGTTGAAAAGAACCACACTCGCACTTGCGCTGACCGTCGCCTTTTGTGCCACGGCGAGCGCCGCCGGCGACGCTGCCTCCAACCAGCGCGAGCTCGAAGCCCGCATCGCCAAGCTCGAAGCCATGCTGCAGGCGGTGAAGGCCGAGGCCCAGCAGGCCGGGGAAGTCGCGCGCAAGGCCGACAGCGCCGCCAGTGAGGCCAAGGCCGCAACGGCGAGCCAGGCCGCGCTGACCGAGAAGGCCGCGGAGACCGCGGACTCCTTCGAGTTCGGCGCCTATGCGCGCTCCGGCACGCTGTCGGGCAGCGACCTGTACACGGTGGAGGGCGCCGGACCCTACATCACCCCGGCCGCGCGCCTGGGCGGGGCGGTCGGCCGACTCGGCCTGGAGACCGACACCTACGTCGAGGCCAAGCTGGCGAAGCGATTCCGCACCTCGGACGGCACCACCGGCGCGTTCCACTTCATGCTCGCCGACGGCACCAACAGCAACAACGACTGGACCGCGGGCGAGAACGGGGTCAACGTGCGCCACGTCTATGCCGAGATCGGCAACCTCTCCGAGTTCAAGGGCACGGCCTTCGAGGGCGCCACGGTCTGGGCCGGCAAGCGCTTCGACAAGAAGAACTTCGACATCCACTTCCTCGACAGCGACGTCGTCTTCCTCGCCGGCACCGGTGCGGGTTTCTACGATGCGCAGGTGACGCCGGACTGGAAGACGAGCCTCTCGGTCTATGCGCGCGACTTCGTCGTCGACGACCAGACCACGCCCAATGTGGCGGTGCGCGGCAAGAGCTACGTCGCCACAAGCAACAACTTCATCGGCAACTGGCAGATCATGCTCAATGGCCTGCATGCGCGGCAGAACGACGTGCTGTTCAAGGAACGGGCCACCGACGGCTATCACGGCTTGCTCGCCTACCATGAGCCGAGCTTCTACGGAATCGGCAAGGGGTTCTCGAAGACCGGCGTGCTCTACGGCAGCGGTCTTGGCGCCCAGGTGAAGGTCCTCGGCGGGCAGGGCAGCCTGCTCGACGACGCCAAGGCAGCGCGCGTGTTCACGATGGGCGTGACCGATCTCAACGCCGACTGGAAGATCGCGCCCGCGCTGATGGCCGAGGTCAGCCGCGACCGCTTCAACAAGGGCGACGACTACAAGTGGGCGACCGCCAACGTGCGCTTGGTGAACGCGATCAACAAGAACTTCGCGATGACCTATGAGGGCAGCTTCCAGCACATGGATCTGGACAGCACCTTCTCGTCCGCAAGCGGCAACTTCTACAAGCTGACCGTGGCGCCGACCTTCAAGCTCGATACCAGCGCCGGCTTCTTCGCCCGTCCTGAACTGCGCCTGTTCGCCTCGTACCTGACCTGGGACAAGGAGCTGAATGGCTTCAGCTACGAGGGCGCGGCCGATCCCAATGGCGGCTTCGGTAACACCACGTTTACGGACGACAGCAAGTGGCTGGTGGGTGCGCAGATGGAGGTGTGGTTCTGAGCGTGAGCGGACGGGGCGCGTGAGCGCCTCGTCCCGGCAGCAGGGTCCGGCGCGCGCCATGCGCGTCGACCGCACATCGACTTCTCGATCCGCAAAGACCATGAGATTCAAGTCCTCCAACCTCGGTGCGCTCGTCGCCGGCTTCGCCGCGCTCGGTGCGGTCGGCAGCGTGCTGGTGACGCGCCAGCCCGAGTTCCAGTCGCGCTGGGCGCTGGACCCGGCGGACTGGGGCTGGGTGCTGTTCGCCACCGGTCTGGGCAGCGTGCTCGCCTATCCGATCAACCGCTGGTTCTTCCGTCGCCTCGGCAGTCGGACGATGATGAGCCGCTTCGGCATCGCCGGCGGTGCGGTGATGGCGCTGATCCCGTGGCTGCCCGGCCTACCGGGGTTGCTGCTGGGGATGTTCGCGCAGGGCATGATCTACAATGGCGTGAGCCTGGCGGTGAATCACCAGGCGGCTCAGTGTGAACTGCGCGAGAACGTGCGCATGATGGGCCGGCTGCACGCCACCTTCTATGTGGGCACCATGTTTTCGGCCTTCGTCAGCGGCCTGCTGGCGGCGATCGAGCTGGCGCTCCCGGCGCACATGGCTGCAATCGGCCTGCTGGCGGCCGTGCTGCACCGCCGGGCTGCGGCCCAGCTGCCGCGGGCACCGCTATCGACGGCCGCGGTCGCCGGCACGGCGATCCCGGCAGGAGGATGGCAGATTCTGGGCATCCTCGCGGCCGCGCACGGCATCGTCGAAAGCGGAATCATGGGCTGGTCGGCGATCTACCTGAACCAGAGCCTGAACAGTGGCGAGAGCGTGGCCGGACTGGCGCTGGCCGTGTTCGCGGGCGCCATGGCGGCCGGGCGTTTTGCCACCGACGCCGTGGTCACACGCTTCGGACCGGCGCCGGTTATCGTCACCGGCGCGCTGGCCTGCGGGCTCGCCCTCGGTGCGACGGCGGCATTCGAATCGGTGACGACGACGATCTTCGCCCTCGCCGTGAGCGGCATCGGGCTTGCCGCCGCGGCGCCGATCATCTTTTCCGCCGCGGGGCGCATGGGCGGCGAGGCGCTCGCCCTGATCATGAGCGTGGGCGCGCTGGGCGGCCTGTTCGGGCCGCTGGTGCTGGGTCAGGTTGCCAAGATCGTGTCGCTGGGCACCGTCATGACGGTCCTGGCCGCAATCAGCCTGCTCATGGCGTGGCAGGCGCGGGCCCTGCGTGAGACTGCCGCCGCGGGAGCGGTCACTGCAGCGGTCGGCAACACGGTCGGTTGGGAAACCGAGCGCCCAAGCGGGGCGGGGGAGGCAGCCGGGCGGCAATGATGCGTCGCAACCCGGCGTCCCCGCCTTGCTTCTGCATCATATGCGGGTCAGCGCGATATGGCAGGTCGCGTTCATCGCGCGCAGGGACACTTCGTTCGGCTCGAGAAGATCGGAAACGGCACTCATCGCCTTGCGGACCGCGGCGCCGAGCTTCGCGAGGAGCATTCCGGGACGAAGCGCGCTGTTGCTGGCGAAGGCTTCCTTGTTGAAGAAGTAGGCAGTTGCGTTCATGTCGATCTCCTTGATCGTTTGAAGATTCGTGACTGGGCGATTTGTCGTCCGCCGCAAGCACAACTGCATCCTAGAGAGGATGCTGCATTGCGGCAAATGAGTATTTTGATCCCGCGAATAAGCGCCGGTGATGCTCGGTCCGGCGGGTTGGACCATGAGTTCCCCGCGCCGCAGGGCCTCAGCCCGCGCCCGGGCCCGTCAGCCCCTTAGGAGAATCGACATGAAGGATGAACTGGTGCAAACCTCGGGGCCGCTGTTCCAGGCCGTTCAGCTCGCGCGCATATTCGAGGACTCGAAGACATTCCCCGACTGTGCGGCGACCGCGACACCCGAACAAATCGAGGCGCGCTTCCGCACGCTGCTGGGCGATTTCGTCCGCGAGAACTTCGCGGTGCCGCAACAGCGGACTTCCGCCGAGCTCGATCGGGCCCCCTCGCTGGCGGCCCATATCGACCGTTTGTGGGAGATGTTGAGCCGTAAGGCCGACGACGTCCTCCCGTCGTCTTCGTCGCTGCTGCCCTTGCCCAATCCCTATGTGGTGCCGGGAGGGCGGTTTCGCGAGATTTACTACTGGGACAGCTACTTCACCGCCGAGGGACTGGTCGCTTCCGGCCGGCTCGATCTCGTCGAAGGCATGATCCGCAACTTCGCCTGGCTGATCGACCAGATCGGGCACGTGCCGAACGGCAATCGCAGCTACTTCCTGGGTCGTTCGCAGCCGCCGACGTTCTGCTGCATGCTGCAGTTGCTGGAGCGCGAGAAGGGCTTCGATGCGGTCCGCCCCTTCCTGCCGCAGCTCGAACAGGAGTACAGCTACTGGATGCAGCGCGAGCCGGCCGATTACGCCGGCAAGCCGGTGGCGGACCGCAGGACAGTGATGCTGGGCGAGGATCTCGTCCTGAATCGTTACTGGGACGACCACAACGGCCCGCGTGAGGAGTCGTTCGTAGAAGACGTCGAGGTCTTCGTACGTGCGGCCGCGGGGCGGCAGGGCGAGCTCTTCCGCAACATACGCGCCGGCGCCGAGTCGGGCTGGGACTTCAGCAGTCGCTGGCTGACCCCGGGCAGCGGTCTCGAGAGCATTCGCACCACCGAACTGATCCCGGTCGATCTCAACTGCCTCATCCTCAATATCGAAACACAGCTCGCGCACTGGCTCGAGTTGACCGGCGAGCCGCGTGCGGCGGGCTACGCCCTCGCTGCCACGCGCCGCAGCGGCGCACTGAACCGGCTGTGCTGGAACGCGGGCGCTGGCTGGTGGTTCGATTTCGACTGGACCAATGAGGTGCAGCACGATTCGTGGACCCTGGCCGGTGCCTTCCCGACCTTCTGCCGCCTGGCCGACGAGACCCAGGCCGCGGCGATGGCCACGAACCTGGAACAGCGCTTTCTGCGCCCGGGCGGGGTGGTGACGACCCTGAGCGAGTCCGGCGAACAGTGGGATGTGCCCAACGGCTGGGCACCGCTGCAGTGGGTTGTCGTGACGGGGCTGCTCGAATACGGTCACGACGAGCTTGCGCGCGAGATCGCCACCCGCTTCGTCGACCTTGCCGAGCGCGTCTATCGGCGCACCGGAAAGCTGATGGAGAAGTACGACGTGTGCGACATGAGCCTCGATGCAGGCGGCGGCGAATACCCGGTACAGGACGGCTTCGGCTGGACCAACGGCGTGGTCCGTGCGTTCATCGACCGCTTCGGCTTACATCCGGGTGCGCACCAGCCAGGCTCGAGCGATCGGTGACGAAGCGGGCGTCGGGCACCAAAGTCGGGCATTGTGGCCGGCAGGGCGCTGATATACTCGTTGCGTCCTGAAGACGAGGCCCCGCGGACGCCCGGCATGCTGTTCAACATCCCCAATTCCCTGACCTGGGCGCGCATCGCGCTGATTCCGATCTTCGTCGGTATCTTCTACCTGCCCGACAACTGGATGACGCCGGCACACAAGAACCTCTTCGCCACCGGGGTCTTCGTGGTGGCGGCGGTTACAGACTGGTTCGATGGATATCTCGCCCGCGCGCTCGGCCAGACTTCGGCCTTCGGTGCCTTTCTCGACCCGGTGGCGGACAAGCTCATGGTGGCGGCGGCGCTGATCCTGCTGGTACAGCTCGCGCGCGTTGACGCGATCATCGCGGTGGTGATCATCGGGCGCGAGATCACGATCTCGGCGCTGCGCGAGTGGATGGCGCGGGTTGGGGAGTCGGCCAGCGTGGCCGTGGCCTACGTCGGCAAGCTCAAGACCGCGGCGCAGATGACAGCGATTCCGCTGCTGCTATACAATGCGCCGCTGTTGTCGATCGACATCCGCCTCGTGGGCAGCGTGCTGATCTACGTGGCGGCGGCGCTCACCCTTTGGTCGATGGGCTACTACCTGCACCGCGCAATGCCTTTGCTGGCGCGCCATGGTGACAGATGAGTATGCAAAACGAGTCGCAATCATGGCGGCGGCGGAAATCGAAGTTGTGTGTGTTGACAGTATTGGAAGGCCAGCTATAATGCCGGTCTTTCCCGAGCGGGAATAGCTCAGTTGGTAGAGCGCAACCTTGCCAAGGTTGAGGTCGCGAGTTCGAGCCTCGTTTCCCGCTCCAAGAATTTGCTGACCAGGTTACAGGCCTGGTTGGGAGGCTCCCGGAACCAGCGGGACAGCCGGTTCTGGCGCGATGGCAGAGTGGTTATGCAGCGGCCTGCAAAGCCGTGTACCCCGGTTCGATTCCGAGTCGCGCCTCCAGAGGTCAATGCGGGAATAGCTCAGTTGGTAGAGCGCAACCTTGCCAAGGTTGAGGTCGCGAGTTCGAGCCTCGTTTCCCGCTCCAATGCGAAAACCCGGATGAGTGCAATGCGCTCATCCGGGTTTTCTCATTTCTGCTCGCTCCTGTACCGCCCCTTCAGCCGACACGGCCGGCGTCCATGATCGCTCCCGCAGACAGGGCTTTACCGCAACATGCGGTGCTGCCGGACTACGGCGACGGTGGTCTGTTCGGATTTGCACGCGGCCTGCGGCGCTGGCTGCACGAGCCCGCGGCGGGCTGGACGCACGGCGCGCTCGAAGGCGGCGAGCAGGGCGTGGTCGTGGTGCTGGTCGTCGATGGTCTGGGCGATCATTTCCTCGCCCGCCATGGCCAGGGATCCTGCCTGCTGGCCAACCGCCGCGGCCGGCTGAGCTCGGTCTTTCCGAGCACGACGGCGAGCGCGGTCACGACCCTGTTCACCGGTCTCGCGCCGGCCGAGCACGGGCTCAACGGATGGTTCATTCACGATCACCGCCTTGGTGGCGTGATCGCGCCATTGCCCCTGGTGCACCGCTCAGGCAAACCGCTCGAGATATTTCGTCTCGTTCCGCGGCTGTTCCCCTACGATTCCATGTTCGTCGGCGCGCAGCGTCCGGTCGTCGTCGTCACCCCGGTCGAGCTTGCGGACTCGCACTACTCACGCCATCACAATGGTGGCGCACGCGTGCGCCCCTACGAGCGCATGGACGGCATGGGCGAGGCGATCATGGCGGAGGCGCAGCGCCTGCAGGGTAGTGGCGGCCTGGTGCATGCCTACTACCCGGTGCTCGATGCGCTGAGCCATGTCTACGGTTGCCATTCCTCTGCCGCGGTGTCGGTGTTCCACCGACTCGATCTGCTGTTCGCGTTTCTGCTCGATCGGCTGCGCGGAAGCGGCGTCACCCTCGTCGTGACCGCCGATCACGGCTTCATCGATGCGCCCGAGGAGAAGGTCGTACATCTCTCCTTGTCGGACGATGTGTCGTCGATGCTGGCCGCACCGCTGTTCGGCGAGCGCCGCGCGGCATTCTGCCTGGTGCGCCCTGGCGCGGAGGAAGGCTTCGCCGCCTGGGCGCGTGAAGCCCTCGCAGGCAAGGCGGCCATGGTGCCCGGACCGGACCTGATCGCGAGCGGCCTGCTCGGGCCCGGCAAGGCCCACGAAGACCTTGCGGAGCGGGTCGGGAGCTGCGCGCTGCTGATGGAGCCGGGCTGGACCATCGTGGACGAGGTCGAAGGCGAAAAGACACACCGCATGATCGGCGTGCATGGCGGACTCACCGCCGACGAGATGTGGGTGCCGCTGATCCGCGCCCTTGCGTGACCCGTGTTCAGTGCAGGTCGTCTTCGGGCGGCAGGACCGGCATCAGCATGATGCCCTCCTCGCGCAACTCGCCGACCTCTTCGCGCGACGCCGCGCCGCGGATGGTGCGCGCCTCGCTCTCGCCGTAATGGATGCGCCGCGCCTCCTCGGGCAGGCGCTCCCCCACATCCTCGGCATCGCGCGCCATCTTGCGCAGCATCGACATCACCGCCGCGACGGCCTCGGGATTGGCCGGCGGCCCGGCGTCGCCGCTGGGCACCACGGCCGCGGCAGGCCGGACCGGCTGCGCTGCCGGCGCAGGTGCTGCAGCGCTCTGGCGCGTCTGCACGTAGGGCGCGCTAGGCAGTCTGCGCACCGAAACGCTCGCGCATACCGGGCAGCCGACCAGGCCATGCGCGAGCTGGCTTTCGAAGGCCTCGGCGGAGCCGAACCAGCCTTCGAACCGATGATCCTTGTCGCAGCGGAGGTCGAGAACGATCACGGGAAGTTTGCCTTGAGATCAATGAGGAGCGGGCGTTTGAGGGTCGACCCGCTTCACGTCATTTGGTGCCCGCGGCGGGCACGGGTTCGATTTCTCGACGGCCGGGTGGGACTTCGCGTCCGTTGCCAGATGAGGCTCGTCGCCGGCTTGCCGGCGGCTTCCCTCCGGTTCTTCCCCAATGGCGCGGATTCGGTAATGAGTCTAAACATACCTTATCGAATCGATTACACGAACGCCGGGAACTCAGCCCATGGAAAACGCGATTACCGACCAATTCTGGGAAGCGTATGCCGCCGGCGTCGAGCCCGATTCCGATGAGATCATTATCGAAGAATATTTCGTCCTGCTCTGCGAGTGCTTCGGGGCTGAAGAC
>JBFGZP010000046.1:0-15193 GCA_041586695.1 Thauera sp. | reverse complement strand
GCCCAGGTGGCGGTGGTCGGCGACTACCTCGTCACCGCCCGTCCGCTGCGCGCAGGCCAGATCGTCGGCCCGGCCGACCTCGCACGCCGGCGCGGCGATCTCGCCGCGCTGCCCGACAACACCCTGACCGACGCCACCCAGGCGCACGGTCACCGCACCCGTTACGCGATCGCCGCCGGCAATCCGCTTCGCGGCGACATGCTGCGGGTGCCGAATGTGGTGCGCCAGGGCCAGGACGTGCAGGTGGTCAGCGTCGGGCCGGGCTTCCGCGTATCGAGCGAAGGTCGTGCCCTGAACAATGCCGCGCCTGGCGACAGCGTGCGCGTGCGCATGCCCAACGGCCAGGTCCTGACCGGAACGGCCCAAGTCGGGGGGACGGTCGAAGTGCCGTTCTGAACCCGCATCGCTGGCGGTGGTCCTACGAGCGCTTCCGTGAAAAGATTCATGCTCCAATTATTAAAGTTTCCCCCGGCACTGCCGAAACTCCCGTCAGAGTCATTAAGTTTGGGAATTGCGCCATGAAAATCGAAAACACCGGCAAGGTCGCCGCCACGCCGCCGAGCGACGTCCGCAGCCGCACGCCGGCCAACACCACCACCCAGGTGGCGAGCAATGCGGACAAGGTCGAGCTGTCCTCGCTGTCGTCGAGCCTGCAGAAGGCCGAAACCGCGCTTGCCGAGACCCCGGTCGTCGACAAGAAGCGCGTTGAGGAAATCAGCCAGGCCATCGCCGACGGCCGCTTCAAGGTCGACGCCGACCGCATCGCCGACGGCCTGATCGCCAGCGTGCGCGAAATGCTCGACGCGCGCTGATCGGTCGGACTGCCCTCGGACCGATGTCGCGCGCCCCCCAGGCCCCCACCCCGGCCGACCTGCAGCGCCTGGCGCTGCTGATCGAGGCGGAGGCGATCCAGTTGCGCGAATTCATCGCGCTGCTCGAGCGCGAGGAGGCTTTGCTCGTCACCGGCGACAGCGACGCCCTGCTCGGCCTCACCAAGGACAAGAACGACCGCTACCGCCAGCTCCAGCGCCTGCACGACGACCGTGCACTGCTGCTCGGGCGACTGGGCAAGACGGTCTCCGACGCGACCGTGCGCGAACTGTGCGCCGGCCTGCCGCGGGTGATGTCGCGCTGGGACGAGATCCTGGAACTGGCGCGCCTCGCACGCGACCGCAACGCCCTAAACGGCACCCTGCTGATCGAGCGCATGCAGCACAACCAGGCCGCCTTGTCGGTGCTGCTCGCGGCGGCCGATTACCCGCAACTGTACGACGCCGACGGCCAGGCCCGTCCCACCGGCGGCGGGCGGATGCTCGGCAGCGCCTGACGGACCTCCCCTGACGCGAACGCCTCGCTGCCGCCCGATGCGGCAGGACCGGCGCCTGTCCGCTCTGCTATCCTTGCGCCCTTCCGGAAATCGAACGGATCTGGCATGAGCGGCAAGCAATACGACGAATCATCCTTCCGCGTCCTCAAGGGGCTCGAACCGGTGCGCGAGCGCCCCGGCATGTACACCCGCACCGACAGCCCGGCGCACATCATTCAGGAAGTGATCGACAACGCCGCGGACGAGGCGCTCGCCGGCTTTGCGAAGAAGATCCAGGTGACCCTCCATGTCGACGGCTCGATCAGCGTCGCCGACGATGGCCGCGGCATCCCGGTCGGGATGCACCCCGAGGAAGGCGTGCCGGTTGTGGTGCTCGCCTTCACCCGGCTCCACGCCGGCGGAAAGTTCGACAAGCGCGACGGCAACTCCGCCTACGCGTTCTCCGGCGGCCTGCATGGCGTCGGCGTGTCGGTCACGAACGCGCTGTCGACCCGTATCGAGGTCGAGGTCAGGCGCGACGGCAAGATCCACCGCATCGACTTCGCCGACGGCGGCGAGCGCATCGGCGCGCTGCGTATCGAGGGCGAATGCGGCCGCCAGAGCGGCACCCGCGTGCGCGTCTGGCCCGACCCCAAGTACTTCGAATCGCCTCGCGTACAGATGAACGAGCTCGAACGCCTGCTGCGCTCGAAGGCGGTGCTGCTGTCGGGCGTATCCGTGCGGCTCGACATCGAACAGGCGAACGGCCCGGGGCTGAGCAAGACCTGGACCTACCCGGAGGGCCTGGCCGGCTATCTGAAGGAGCTGGCGGGCGACACCGAGGCCGTCGCCCCGATCTTCACCGCCGAGAAGTATGCCGACCGCGAGGACCCCAGCTTCGCCCCCGGCGAGGGTGCGAGCTGGGCGCTGGCGTGGTTCGAGACCGCCCTGCCGAGCGAGTCCTATGTGAACCTGATCCCGACGGTCAATGGCGGCACACACGAATCCGGCCTGCGCGCGGGCGTGTTCGAGGCGATGAAGTCCTTCATCGACCACCATACCCTGCTGCCGCGTGGCGTGAAGCTTCAGCAGGAAGACGTATGCGGCAGGATGAGCTTCGTGCTGTCGGCCCGCCTGCTCGACCCGCAGTTCCAGGGCCAGGTAAAGGAGAAGCTGAACTCTCGCGAAGCGGTGAAACTGGTATCGAGCCAGGTGCGGGACCCGTTCGAGATCTGGCTCAACAACCACGTCGAGGCCGGCCGCGCGATCGCCGAACTGTCGATCAAGCAGGCGCTCGCACGGCAGAAGAGCGCGCAGAAGGTCGAGAAGAAGAAGACCTCCGGGGTGGCGGTGCTGCCGGGCAAGCTGTCGGACTGCGAATCTGAAGACATCGCCGACAACGAGCTGTTCCTGGTCGAGGGCGACTCCGCCGGCGGCTCGGCCAAGATGGCGCGCAACAAGGAAACCCAGGCCATCCTGCCATTGCGCGGCAAGGTCCAGAACGCCTGGGAGATCGATCCGGACCGCCTGCTGGCGAACAACGAGATCCACGACATCGCGGTGGCGCTGGGGGTCGACGCCCACCGCGCCGACACCGAACCGGACCTCTCCGGCCTGCGCTATGGCAAGGTCGTCATCATGTCGGATGCCGACGTCGATGGCGCGCACATCCAGACCCTGCTGCTGACGCTGTTCTTCCGCCACTTCCCGAAGCTGATCGAACGCGGTCATGTGTATGTGGCGCAGCCGCCGCTGTACCGCGTCGACGTCCCCGCCCAGGGGAAGAAGCGCCCGCCACGCCGGCTCTATGCGCTCGACGAGGGCGAACTCGTCGCCATCCGCGACCGCCTCGCGCAGGAGGGCTTCAAGGCCGAGGCCATCGAGATCGGCCGCTTCAAGGGCCTGGGCGAGATGAACCCCGACCAGTTGCGCGAAACCACCATGGACCCGGCCACCCGCCGCGTGTTGCCGGTGCAGGTGCGCCCCGGCGCGATGGAAGACACGCTGAAGATGTTCACCCTGCTGATGGGCAAGGGCGAAGCCTCGGGCCGCCGCGCCTGGATGGAAGACAAGGGCGACTCGGTCGAAGCCGACATCTGAGCGCCCCGCCGAACCGAACCGGATACTTGCACTACTGATGAACGACACGCTCGATCTTTTCGACGCCCCGCCCCCCCCGCCGACGCCACCGTCCGAACACGGGCCGGGCGAGGAACTGCCCGACGACGGCAGCCTCGCCCTCGACCGCTTCGCCGAACGCGCCTATCTCGCCTACGCCATGAGCGTGGTGAAGTCGCGCGCGCTGCCGCAGGTGGAGGACGGCCTCAAGCCGGTGCAGCGCCGCATCCTTTACGCGATGAGCGAGATGCGGCTGTCGTCGACGTCGAAGCACGTGAAGTCGGCGCGCGTGGTCGGCGACGTGATCGGCAAGTACCACCCGCACGGCGACACCTCGGTGTACGACGCCATGGTGCGGGTGGCGCAGGACTTCTCGCTGCGCTACCCACTGGTCGACGGCCAGGGCAACTTCGGCTCGCGCGATGGCGACTCCGCCGCGGCGATGCGCTACACCGAGTGTCGCCTGACCCCGATCGCGGAGCTGCTGCTGGCCGAGATCGACCGCGGCACGGTGGACTTCATCCCCAACTACGACGGCGCCTTCGAGGAGCCGAAGCTGATGCCGGCGCGCCTGCCCTTCGTGCTGATGAACGGCGCCTCGGGCATCGCGGTCGGCATGGCCACCGAGATTCCGCCGCACAACCTGCGCGAGGTGGCCGATGCCGCCTGCCACCTGATCCGCCACCCGGACGCCGGGCTGGACGACATCCTGTCGCTGCTGCCGGCACCCGACTTCCCCGGCGGCGGCCAGCTCATTTCCACACCGGAAACGATCCGCGACGCCTACGCCAGCGGCCGCGGCTCGCTGCGCATGCGCGCGCGCTGGCGCATCGAGGAACTCGCCCGCGGCCAGTGGCGGGTGATCGTCGACGAGCTGCCGCACGGCGTCTCGGCCGCCTCGGTGCTGTCCGAGATCGAGACCCTGACCAACCCGCAGCCGCGCGCGGGCAAGAAGGAAGTCGGCCAGGAGCAGAAGAACCTCAAGCAGCTCGTGCTCGGCGTGCTCGACACGGTGCGCGACGAATCGAGCGACAAGTCACCGGTGCGCATCGTGCTGGAGCCGAAGTCCAGCCGCCAGGGCCGTGACGAGTTCATGGCGGTGCTGCTCGCGCACACCAGCCTCGAGACCTCGGCATCGCTCAACCTGACGATGATCGGCCGCGACGGCCGCCCGCAGCAGAAGAACCTGGTGCAGATCCTGCGCGAATGGGTCGACTTCCGCTTCGTCACCGTCGAGCGCCGCACGCGCCATCGCCTGGACGAGGTCGACCGGCGCATCCACATCCTCGAAGGCCGCATGATCGCCTTCCTGCGCATCGACGAAGTGATCCGCGTCATCCGCGAGTCGGACGAGCCCAAGCCCGCCCTGATCGCCGCCTTCGGCCTCACCGATATCCAGGCCGAGGACATCCTCGAGATCCGCCTGCGCCAGCTCGCCCGTCTCGAAGGCTTCAAGATCGAGAAGGAGCTGGCGGAGCTCAGGAAGGAGCGCGAGGGTCTGCAGCACATCCTCGACAACCGCGCGGCGATGACGAAGCTGATCCTGAAGGAGATCCAGGACGACGCGAAGAAATACGGCGACGACCGCCGCACCCTGATCGAGCCCGTAGCCGCGGCGGCGCCGGCCGAGATCAGTGTGCCCGACGAACCGGTGACGGTGATCGTGTCGAAGAACGGCTGGGTGCGTGCCCGCCAGGGCCACGACGTCGATCCGGCAGCGATCGCGTACAAGGCGGGCGATTTCGCCTTCGCCCTCATCGAGACGCGCACGACCTGGCCGCTCGTCGTCATCGACACCCAGGGTCGCGCCTACACGGCGAAGGTTTCCGAGCTGCCCGGTGGACGCGGCGATGGTGCGCCGATGGCGACGCTGGTGGAGTTCCAGGACGGGGCCAAGCTCGCGCAGGTGGTGTCGGACACGCCCGAAGCGGTGTACTTCTTCGCCAACTCGGGCGGCTACGGCTTCATGTGCCGGGTCGCCGACGCCACCAGCCGCCAGCGTGCGGGCAAGGCCTTCATGAGCATGGAGAAGGGCGAGACGGTGCTGGCCCCGGCCAGGGCGCTCGGCGAATGGATCGCCGCTGCGTCCGAGAACGGCCGCCTGCTGGTCTTCCCGCGCGCCGAGATGAAGATGCAGAGCGGCGGTCGCGGCGTGATCGTGATGGCGCTCGACAGTGGCGAGGGGCTCGCCGCGGTGGCCGTCCCGGCCGACGACGCGGCGCTGGTGATCGAGGGTATCGGCCGCGGCAGCCGCGCCATCACACAGGAGATCAAGCCCTCCCAGCGCGAGGCCCTGCGTCACCGCCGCGCGCGCAAGGGCGTGCCATTGACGCCGAAGATCAAGCCCGAACGCATGCGCTGATCCGACCCGGCCGCCTTCGACGAGCCGGCTACTGCGCGGTTTCGGCCGGCGGCAGGATGGAGCGGATCGGGTCGTCCGGAGCGATCCGCCCGGGGGCGGTGGGCGCCGGCTCGCCCAGACGGGACTCGATCAGGATCGCCACGCGGCGATTGCGCGCGCGCTCGTCCTCGCTGGCGTTTCCGGCCACCGGGCGCTGGTCCGAGTAGCCCGCCGCGGTGAGTCGGTCGGGCCTCACGCCCGAATCGATGAACAAACGCACGACGGATGCCGCCCGCGCCGCCGACAACTCCCAGTTGGAAGGAAAGCGGAATGTGCTGATCGGGATGTTGTCGGTGTGGCCTTCGACCGTGATCGGGAAGCTCGCGCCCGCCAGTACGCCCGCCACCGCCTGCAGCGCAGTGACCGCGCCGCTGCCGAGCACCGCCTCGCCTGGCGGAAACAACAGGCTGGCGTTGATTTCGACGCTGATGCCGAACGCCCCCTCGGACACGCTCACCCGCCCCGCCTGGGTCAGGGGCGACAGCACGCGGCGGATCTCGTCGGCCATGTTGCGCATGCGCTCGGCGGTCTGTTTGCGTTGCGCCGCACGCGCTTCGTCCTCGGGGCTGGGCGGCGCCGGCGTCACCGGCAGGACGGGCGTCGTGACCGCAACCGGCGGCAGCACGATCTGTTCGCCGCTGTCATTGATGTTGATATTGCGAAAGGCCTGCACCAGCGAGTCCGACAGCACCCGATACTTGCCTTCGTTTACCGACGACAGCGAGTACATGACGACGAAGAAGGCGAACAGCAGGGTGATGAAGTCGGCGTACGAGACCAGCCAGCGTTCGTGGTTGTCGTTCTCGTCCACGTTTCTGCGCCGGCGTGCCATCGCTGTGCCTTCGTCCCGCCGCGTCAGTGGACGTAGCCCTGCATGCGGCTCTCGATAATGCGCGGATTGTCGCCGTTGGCGATGCCGACGATGCCATCGACGAACATGTCGCGCTGCGTGGTGAGCGCGGCGACATGCGCGACGAGCTTCTTCGCGATCGGGATGAACACCAGGTTGGCAAAGCCGACGCCGTAGATGGTGGCGACGAAGGCAACGGCGATGCCGGCACCGAGCTTGGCCGGATCGGTCAGGTTCTCCATGACGTGGATCAGGCCCAGCACCGCGCCGAGGATACCGATGGTGGGTGCGTAGCCGCCGGCGCTTTCCCAGATCTTCGCCGACTGGCGCATCTGCGCCTCCCACACGCCGACCTCCACCTCGAGGACCTCGCGCAGGCGATGGGGCTCGACGCCGTCGACCAGCAGCTGCAGGCCCTTGCGCATGAACTTGTCGTCCAATGCATCGATGCGGGCTTCGAGGGTCAGCAATCCCTCCTTGCGCGCCACCTGGCTCCAGCCCGTGACCTGCTCGATGATTGCGGCGTCGCTGCGACCCGGCGGCACGAACACCCAGCGCACCATGCGCATGCCATCGACGAAGGTACGCAGCGGGCTTTGCAGCATGACCGCACCGAGTGTGCCGCCGATGACGATGAGGAAGGCGGTCGGCTGGATCAGCGAGGAGATGTGGCCGCCCTCGATCACTTGCCCGAAGATGATCGCCGCGAGACCAAGCGTGAGGCCGACGAGGCTGATGCTATCCATGCGGCGGGGCTCCGGAGGCGTCCATCATGGTCGCGCTCACTGCGGCGCGGGCTTCTTCGGCGGGCGCCCGCGCCGCCCGGCCGCGGGCGCGACGACGCCGTCGAGCACGCGCGCGCGCAGGCGCGCCACCGCCTGGCTGTGGAGCTGGCAGACGCGGGACTCGGTCACGCCGAGCACCTCGCCGATCTCGCGCAGGTTGAGTTCCTCGTCGTAGTAGAGCGCCATGATCATCTTCTCGCGCTCGGGCAGATCCTCGATCGCACGCACCAGCGTGGCGCGCATGTTGGCATCCTCGAGGATTTCGAGCGGATTGGCATCGTGCTTGGCGAGATGGCGCTCGAGGTAGTCGTCGTCCTCGTCGCGGCTGAAGTCCTCCAGGTAGACCAGCTGGTGTCCACGGGCCTCCTGCAGCATGTGCTGGTATTCGGCGAGCGATACACCAAGCGCATCGGCCAGTTCCTGCTCGGCCGGCGGCCGGCCGTGACGCTGCTCGAGCGCATGGATGGCGGATTCGATGCGCCGCATGTCGCGCCGCAAGCTGCGCGGCAGCCAGTCGTTCTCGCGCAGGCCGTCGAGCATGGCACCCCGCACGCGTTGCACGGCATAGGTCTCGAACTGGGCGCCGAGCCCTTCCTCGTAGCGGCCGATGGCATCGAGCAGGCCGATCATGCCGTTCTGGATCAAGTCGTCGACTTCCACGCTGGCCGGCAGCTTCGACATGAGCTGAAAGGCGATGCGCTTGACCAGCGGTGCGTAGGTCACCACCTGCTGGCTCTTGTCGGGTTTACCCTTGGCGTCGTACATCCGTTCGGCCTGTGTCTGCTTGCGACGGGCACTCGTGACAGCGCTCCCGCCTGCGTTGAAGGAAGGCCATTCTCCCGCACTGGCGGCGGGATTTCCAGCATCGAGGCTTACGTCTGTCATTACGCTCACTGATTGTTCACCGATTGCTCACTGAGGCCGCACGCGCGGCATGGCAGAGGCAGCCAGCGAATCGAGCCGACGCATGAAGGCGGCGCCGGCCTCGCGCGACGACGCGGGCGTCATCGGCTGGGTGAGCCCGGCGGCGAGGTCGTCGCGCTCGACCTCACCCAGCCAGACCAGCGGCACGCCGACATGGCGACGCACCAGCGCGTCGAGGCCGACAAAAAAGGCCGATGCATCGGACCGGTCCCGTGCCCGGCAGACACTGACGTGCACCGAGCCCGCGCCAGCGGCAGCAAGGCGCTTGATGGTCTGGTAGGCACCGGTCGCGCCGGCGGCGCTGGCCTCGGCCACCACCAGACGACGGGGGGCGGCATGAATGAAGGGAGACGGGTCGGTGGCGGCATCGCCATCGGCATGTACGAGCACGAAGCCGGCGTGGCGATGCAGGATGCGCAAGGCCTCCACCAGACAGGCGCGGCGCGCTTCGTCGAGCAAGGGCAGCGCCAGCGCGGCCGCCACCGCCGGCACGCGGCCGAGCAGGCCCGGCACCGGCTGCAGCACGCTGGCCAGCGTGGTGTGGCCGTCGAGCATTTGCAGCAGGTCGGGGCCGGGGTCCAGCCCGAGCGCGGCACCGAGGCCACCCTCGCCCTCGGCCTCGTCGATGATCAGCACCCGCTCGGCCTGACCGGCGATGCGGTGCGCGGCCAGCACCGCGTTGCGGGCGCGGGCGCGACCCGAGGCATACAGCGCCACGACCGTCGGCGGCGCGCGGCGGAACAGACGTCTCAGCCCGGCCGCCTGGTCTTCGCGTCCGTCGAGCATGTCAGGCCCCCGCGCCGGCCGCAGCCAGCATCATTCCTGCCTCGTCGTTGTGCAGATGCCAGGGCGAGTCCGCCGCCTGTTCGCGCAGCGCGCGGTGCAACAGGTAGGCGCGGTTGGGAAGGTGCAGATCTTCCGGCACGCGCTGGCCATTGGTGAGGTAGCGGATGTCGAGCGCGTGGCGCACGGCGACATCCAGCGCCGGGGCCAGGGCCGCGGCCTCGTCGACCTTGGTGAGGATGCAGCCGGCCAGGTCCGGCCCGGCGTAGGCGCGCACCACGTCGTCCAGCGTGTCGCCGCGCGCGGTGGCATTGAGCAACAGCAGTCGGCGCACCGGGCCGGCACCCGACAGCATCGCCGCCTGGTCGGCCACCATGCGGTCGCGCTGGCTCATGCCCATGGTGTCGATCAGGACCATGTGCTTGTTCCTGAGGCCGGACAGGGTCTGGCGCAGATCGGCCGCATCACGTACCGGAAACACCGGCACGCCGAGGATGCGGCCGTAGATGCGCAGCTGCTCCTGGGCGCCGATCCGGTAACCGTCGGTGGTGATGAGCGCGAGTTTGTTCGCCCCATGGCGCACCACACAACGCGCGGCAAGTTTGGCCGTGGTGGTGGTCTTGCCCACGCCGGTGGGGCCGACCAGGGCGTACACGCCGCCGCGGTCGATGACGTCCTCGTCGGACGCGCAGGTACGCACCATGCGGTCGAGTGCAGCGCCCACCGCGGCGCGCGCCTCGGTGCGCGAGGCGTCCTCGTTTACCGCCTCGGCCAGCTTGCGCGCGATCGCCGACGAGAAGCCGGCCTCGAGCAGCTCGCCCATCGCCGCGGCACGGGCCGGGGCGTGGCGCCGGGTCTCGCCCCAGGCAAAGCCGGCGAGCTGGCGTTCGATCATGCTGCGAATACCGGTGAGTTCGTCCATCAGGCGGGCATTGGTCTCCTGCAGCTCGCGCACGCGGGCATTGCCGAACTCGTCGGCCGCCGACGCCGCCACCGCACTTGCCGCGCGCACGGAGGCCGAGGCCACGGCAGCGCGAACGTCCTGCGTGCGCATGGTGTAGTCGGCGGTCTCGATGCGCGGCGGGTCGAAGACGCGGATCGTCGGCGCAGGCTGGCGCGGCGCGACCGGCTTCGGCGCCGAAGCCATGCGCGCGGCGCTCGCCGCCAGGCCGGACAGGCTGACATGGAAGTCGCTGTCGGCGGTCGTGGTCGTGGTCGTTGCGGGACGCGGTGCCGGGGCCGCCGGGGTGGCCGGAGGGGGTGTCACGCCGCGGGCCGAGGCCGCCGCTGCGCGGTTTGCCGCCTGCAGGGCGCCGACCGCCTCGCCGGGAAGCGCCAGGATCTCGACGCCACCATCGACCGCGCGGTTCGACAGCACGATGGCATCGGGCCCGAGTTCCTCCTTGAGCGCGCGCAGAGCGTCGCGGGCGGAGGGGGCAAAGTAGCGTTTGACGTTCATGACGGTTCTCCGGACGGCCAGACAATGGCCGCAGCTTGGGATGCATTATCGCCATCGACCGTGCATAGCTTTAGGCCGAATAAACGATCTTTCTCCCGCCTATTCACGCCATCGACGCCGCGACCGCAGGCGGCCTCAGCCCTGCGCACCGATCATCGAGGTGACGCGAATGGTGCGCGACTCGGGCACCTCGCTGTTGGAAATCACCTTCAGCGCGGGCACGGCGCGGCGCAGGAAGCGCGACAGCAGCATGCGCAGCTGCGACGGCACCAGCAGCACCGGCGGCAGGCCGATGTCCTCCTGGCGCTGGGCAATCTGGGCGGTCTGGCGCAGTAGCGTGTCGGCCAGGCCGGGCTCGATGACACCGCCCTCGCCGCCCGAAGTCATGGCCTGCATCAGGATGCGCTCCAGGCCGGGTTCGAGCGCCATCACCTGAACCTCCGCATTGCCGGGGAAAAGACCCTGGATGATGGCGCGACCGAGCGCCTCGCGTACCTTGACGGTGAGCTGCACCGGATCCTGGACGCGGCTCGCATGCTCGGCCAGCACCTCGATGATGCTGCGCATGTCGCGGATATTGACGCCTTCCTCCAGCAGGTTCTGCAGCACGCGCTGGACCGTGGCCACCGGCAGCAGCTTGGGCACGAGGTCCTCGATGAGCTTGGGCGAATCCTTGCCGACGTGATCGAGCAGGGCCTGCGTTTCCTGGCGGCCGAGCAGTTCGGCGGCATGGTTGAGGATGACGTGGTTGAGGTGGGTCGCCACCACCGTGCTGGCATCGACAACCGTGTAGCCCAGCGCGTGGGCCTGCTCGCGGCTGCCGGCATCGATCCACACCGCCGGCAGGCCGAAGGCCGGGTCGGTGGTCTCGCGCCCGGCGAGCGGGCCGGAGACACGGCCCGGATTGATGGCGAGGAACTGCCCCGGGAAGGCCTCGCCGGTACCGATCTCCACGCCCTTGAGGGCGATGCGATAGGCATTGGGCTTGAGCTCGAGGTTGTCGCGGATGTGCACCGGCGAGGACAGGAAGCCGACCTCCTGGGCGAATTTCTTGCGCAGGCCGCGGATGCGCTTGAGCAGTTCGCCGTCCTGGCCTTTGTCGACCATCGGGATCAGGCGGTAGCCGACCTCCAGCCCGAGCACGTCCACCTGCGAGACGTCGTTCCAGCTCGCCTCCTGCGACTCGGCCTGAGGGCGCGCGGCCTGCGCCTCGGCCTCGGGCGGGGCTTCGGCGGCGGCCGTCTCGATCAGCTTGCGCCGCGCCATCCACGCCATGCCGCCGAGCATCAGCGCGAGCAGCAGGAACACCAGGTTGGGCATGCCCGGGATCAGGCCGAGCACGGCCAGGATCGCGCCGGTGAGCAGCATCACCTGCGGATTGGAGAATACCTGGGCGATCACCGCGCTGCCGATGTCGCCCTCGTCGCCGACGCGCGACACCACCAGGCCGGCGGCGACCGAGATGATCAGGGCCGGGATCTGCGCCACCAGGCCGTCGCCGATGGTCAGCAGGGTGTAGGTGCGTCCGGCCTCGGCGAACGCCATGTCGTGCTGCATCACGCCGACGAAGAGCCCGCCGAGGATGTTGATGACGAGGATGATGATGCCGGCGACGGCGTCGCCACGGACGAACTTGGACGCACCGTCCATGGCGCCGTAGAAGTCCGCCTCCTGGCCGACCTCCCGGCGCCGGCGCTTGGCCTCCTTCTCGTCGACGAGGCCGGCGTTGAGGTCGGCGTCGATCGCCATCTGCTTGCCGGGCATGGCGTCGAGGGTGAAGCGCGCGCCCACTTCGGCGATGCGGCCGGCGCCCTTGGTGATGACGACGAAGTTGATCACGGTGAGGATCACGAACACCACCAGGCCGACCGCGGTGTTGCCGCCGACGAGGAAGCTGCCGAAGGCCTCGATGACCTTGCCCGCGGCGTCCGGGCCGCCATGGCCCTCGAGCAGCACGATCCGCGTCGACGCGACGTTGAGCGCCAGGCGCAACAGCGTCGTCACCAGCAGCACGGTCGGGAATACCGAGAAGTCCAGCGGCTTCTTCGAGTACATCGCCACCAGCATCACCATCACCGACAGCGCGATGTTGAAGGTGAAGAAGACGTCGAGCAGGAACACCGGCAGCGGCAGCACCATCATCGACAGAATCATGATGATGAGAATGGGTGCGCCCAGCTGGCGCAGGTTCGTCGGCGACAGGATCTCGCGCAGATTGATGGTGTCGTTGATGGCCATGGTTCAGGCTTTCATTCCTCTGGGGCGCCAGGGTCCATGCCCTCGGGCACCGGCAGCCGGGTGGGCGCCTGCGGCGGCAGGCCTCCCTGTTTGATCCAGGCGTCGAGCTGGTACACATAGGCCATCACCTCGGCGACTGCGGTGTACAGCGACGCGGGGATGCTCTGCTCGAGCTCGCAGTGCTTGTACAGCGCACGCGCCAGCGGCGGCGCCTCGAGCAAGGGCACGTCGTGCTGCTTCGCGATCTCGCGGATCCTCAGCGCGGTTTCGCCGCGCCCCTTGGCGACAACGACGGGCGCGCCCATTTTGTCGGCCTGGTACTTCAGGGCCACGGAGAAGTGCGTCGGGTTGGTGACCACGACGTCGGCCTTGGGCACCTCGGTCATCATGCGCCGACGCGCCATCTCGCGCTGCATGGCGCGAATACGCGCCTTGATCTGCGGGTCGCCCTCCTGCTCCTTGCCCTCGCGCTTGACCTCCTCCTTGCTCATACGCAGTTTCTTGTTGTACTGCCACAGCTGGAAAGGAACGTCGATCAACGCCAGCAGGCCCAGACTGGAGACGATCAGAAGCGAGGCGAAGGCCACCGTGTCGGAGAAGTCGGCCATTCCCACTTCGAGCGGCTCGACCATCAGGTTGAACAGATGATCCTTGTTCTGCCACAGCACCAGCGCCCCAACGCCGCCGACCAGCAGCGACTTCAGGATCGCCTTCACCATCTCGGCCAGGCCGTGCACCGAGAACATCCGCCCCAGCCCCTGCAGCGGGTTCATGCGCCCGAAGTTCGGACCGAGCGCCTTCGGTGCGAGCACCAGGCCGCCGAGCACGATCGGCGCGGCCACCGCCGCCACGAGCAGGGCGAGGAAGAGCGGCATCAGCGTCAGCAGCGCGGCGCCGAGCTGACTGCGCAGCGCATCGAGCATGAGCACATGGTCGAAGGCCAGGTTGCGGTCGAAATCGAAGGCGCCGCGAACGAGGCTGAACATCCGGTCCGCCATCCAGCCCCCGGTCAGCCACAGCGTCGCCACCCCGGTCATGGTGACGAGAAAGGTCGACAGCTCCCGCGACTGCGGGATCTGGCCTTCCTCGCGCGCCTGCTCCAGCCGTCGCGGTGAGGGTGGTTCTGTCTTCTCGAGATCGCTGTCTTCGGCCACGGCCGGCTCCGGTTGCCACCCGTCGCACGCCCAAGCAGGCGGACGCGGGACGACGTGTGCGGATTATCGCCGCCCGCCGGCAAGATCTGCCGCTCGAACAACCCAAGGAAAGCCCCGCTATTCGGCGCTTGCGTTCATTGCGGGGCCGGCAGGCCGTCGATCCCGCGCACGGTGTCGCCGGGCTTCACGCCGCGCTCGCGGAACCAGCCGAGGTTCATCTCGAGCGCAAAGCGGGCGGGCGCGGCGGCGCAGTGATTGTCCTCGGTGTGCGGCTGCATGTCCTCGATGTTGAGCACGCGCCCGCGCGAGTCGAGAAAGGCCACCGACAGCGGAAGGTAGGTGTTCTTCATCCACATGCAGTGCGCGGCGAGGGTGGGAAAAACGAACACCATGCCGCGCTGCGGCGGCATCGCCCTGCGGTTCATCAGGCCGATCTGGCGCATCTGGTTGGTGTGGGCGACCTCGGCCTCGATGCGGTACATGCCGACACCGAGCTCGGCCAGCGGCAACGCCGTCTGCGCCTGCACCATGCCCCACAGCCCTGCCGCCAGCATCGTCACCAGCCCGCGCCCGACTCCTCTTTGCCGCATCATGACTTCGACCCCGATTGCGATGGAATGCGCCGCATCTTACCGGCTAGGCCCGTCGTGCGCCGAGCGCGCGCTGCGGGCGACGGCGCACCGCCGGGCGCACTGGCCGCCCCCGCCATGCCGGCTGGCACCGGCTCCTCGCGCCACTTCCCGGGCTGCAGCCCGTCGAGTCGCCAGGGACCGATCGCGACCCGCAACAGCCTCAGGGTCGGAAAGCCGACCTTCGCCGTCATCCGCCTCACCTGCCGGTTCTTGCCCTCGCGCAGCACGATCTCGACCCATGAGGTCGGCACGGTCTTGCGAAAACGCACCGGCGGATCGCGCGGCCACAGCCACTCGGGTTCGCCAACGCTGCGCGCCTCGCACGGCCGCGTATGGAAATCGCCCAGGTCCACCCCGCGCCGCAGTGCGGCGAGCGCGCCCTCGTCCGGCTCGCCCTCGACCTGCACGAGGTAGGTCTTGGGCAGCTTGTAGCGCGGGTCGGCAATGCGGTGCTGCAAGGCACCGTTGTCGGTCAGCAGCAGCAGGCCCTCGCTGTCGGTGTCGAGACGGCCGGCGGCATACACGCCGGGCAGGGACACGAAG
>JBFGZP010000045.1:0-15313 GCA_041586695.1 Thauera sp. | reverse complement strand
TGCCAGCCTCAACGGCGCTGCGTTCTATGGCCTTCTGCCCAACGCCGACCGGATCACGTTGCAGCGCAAGAGCTGGGAAGTGCCCGCGGCCTACGATTACCTCGGCGCCGATCCGCTGGTTCCGCTGCGGGCGGGCGAGAGCGTCGGCTGGACGCTGGTGAGCTGAGACCCGGGGAAGCAATGCGATCGATGTCGAAGCCATGTTCACGTGCCGCCCGCGTCGGGCGCAGGCTCGCTCTGGCGGGCCTGCTGCCGCTGCTCGCCGCCTGCGAGAACAGCGCGACCGCGTTTCCGATCGAGGGTAGCCAGCACGCGCTCATCCTGATTCGAGAGCAGGGCTTCCCGTGGGACGACAAGCTCGACCAGGCGCTGGTGGCCTCGCGCCTGCCGCAGTGCCAGAAGCGCGTGGCCATCCACCCCGGCGCGGTGACGCTCGAGGAGATGGAAATCTACGAGGCCGGCGACCAGTTGTGGGCACTGCATCAGGGCGGTCGCTGGTATCTGGCCAGCACCGAACGCTGCCTTGTCCAGGACTGGGACAACGCCAAGGGCGAGGCGCCCGGACCGCGCGTGGGCAGCTTCCGCCTGAAGGACGGCGCCCCGGCCTTCATCCCGGCCGCCGGCAACTGAGCGGCGCGCGTATAATCCGTCGCGGGAAGTTCGCCAGGCAGTCGCTGCGCACCTCGTCGTGCGTGGAGGAAAGTCCGGGCCCCGCAGAGCAGGATGCCGGCTAACGGCCGGGCGCCGTGAGGCGACGGAAAGTGCAACAGAGAGCAGACCGCCGATGGCTGTCCGGGCTTCGCCGCCGCAAGGCGGCAAAGTCCCCCTCCTGAAGAGGAGGGCTTTGTGCTTCGGTGCGAAGCGCTCCCGAGAGGAGGGCTTTGTGCTTCGGTGCGAAGCGCTCCCGAAAGGAGGGCTTTGTGCTTCGGTGCGAAGGGTGCTGCCGCGCAAGCGGCAGTGGCGGATGCGGCGCAAGCCGCGTCCGGCAGATCAGGCAAGGGTGAAACGGTGCGGTGCTGCGTGCGAGCGTGGCGCCGGCCGGGGCGAAGGCCTCGGCGGGTAAGAGCCCACCGCGGGACTGGCAACAGGACCGGCACGGCAAACCCCATCCGGGGCAAGGCCAAATAGGGGAGTAATGGCGTGGCTCGCGTCGCTCCCGGGTAGGCTGCTAGAGCGTCACGGCAACGTGACGCCCAGAGGAATGACTGCCCGATGTCGTCGGTTCGCACCGGCGGTGTTCGACAGAACCCGGCTTAACGGCGAACTTCCCCACTTCGTCCGCCGCCAGTTTCCTGCGTAATGCGCGCATTTTCCGCATTTTCCGCCTTTCCCGGCCTTGGGACGGCGGTTCGACGCGGTCGTGCATTCGACGAATCGGCGACGCTGGCTTGCTCCAGTCGCCGTGCGCTCCGAATTTCCCACTTCGCCCCACTTGCCCGCGTCCACCCGCGGTCTCTTCGCGTTCCTTCGCACGAAGGAGCGCTATCCCCCTTGATTTTCAAGCAATTCCATCACGCCCCAGTGTGCGCATAAGTCTTTGTGCAACAAAGAAAATCCCGTCAGGCGTGCTTGACCGGGTCTCGCCTTTTCACTAAAGTGGGGGCAAGTGGATAAAAGTGGGGTGAAGTGTCGTCCGGACGCTTCGCCGAAGCCTTGAGGGGAGTCGATGTTCCAGGGGGCCGTAGCGCTCAATCTCGATGCCAAGGGTCGCCTCGCGATCCCCTCGCGGCATCGCAGCGGCCTGGCCGTCGATAACGGGCCGGTGGTTCTCACCGCCCATCCGCACGGCTGTCTCCTCGTCTACCCCGTTCCCGCCTGGGCGCCGATTCGCGACAAGGTGCTTGCCGCGCCGGGGCTCGACCCCCTATCGGCGATGCTCAAGCGCCTGCTCGTCGGCTTTGCCCAGGAAGAGGCGCTCGATGGCGCTGGTCGCGTGCTGGTGGCGCCGTCGCTGCGGCAGTTCGCGCGGCTGGAGAAGCAGGTCTGGCTGGTCGGCCAGGGCAGTCACTTCGAACTCTGGTCCGACGAAGGCTGGCAGAAGCAGCAGGAGGCGATGCTCGCCCTGACCAATTCCGGCTTGCCGCCGGGCTTCGAGAGCCTGGCGCTGTGAGGGCCGCGCATGAACACGTCACCGTCCTGCTCGATGAGGCAGTCGAGGCCCTGGCGATCAGGCCCGACGGTGTCTACGTCGATGGCACCTTCGGGCGCGGCGGTCATAGCCGTGCGGTGCTCGCGCGCCTCGGCTCCGGTGGCCGGCTGATCGCGCTGGACCGCGATCCCGCTGCGATCGCCGCTGGCCAGGCGATCGCCGATGCGCGCCTGACGCTGGTTCACGCGCCCTTCAGTGCCCTCGACGAGGAATTGTCGAAGCTGGGCGTGAGCCTGGTGGATGGCGTCCTGCTGGACCTGGGCGTGTCTTCACCCCAACTGGACGATGCGGCGCGCGGCATGAGTTTTCGCTTCGATGCCCCGCTGGACATGCGAATGGATACGAGCCGCGGGGAGACCGTGGCGGAATGGCTGGCGGAAGCCTCCGTCGGCCAGATCACGGAGGTGCTCAGGGATTATGGGGAAGAACGGTTTGCTCATGCGATTGCAAAGGCGATTGCAACTGCTCGGACAGGGGGGCTTGTTGCAACCACTGGACAACTTGCCGCGATCGTGGAAAAGGCGGTCCGTACACGCGAGCCGGGGCAGCACCCGGCGACACGTTCCTTCCAGGCTCTACGGATTTTCATCAATCAGGAGCTCGAGGAGCTGAGTCGTGTCCTGCCGGCCTGCGTCGCGCGTCTGCGCGCCGACGGGCGTCTGGTGGTGATCAGCTTCCATTCGCTCGAAGACCGTATCGTCAAGCGCTTCATGCGCGACGAGTCGCGGCCGCCCAGCTTGCCGGCCCGGCTCCCGATTCGTGCGGCCGACATGGCGCCGCCACGACTGCGCCTGGTGGGCAAGGCGCGCCGGCCGGGCGACGCCGAAGTGGCGGCGAACCCGCGCGCGCGCAGCGCGGTGATGCGGGTCGCCGAGCGCACGGAGGTGGCGGCATGATCCGCCTCGACGCCGTTCTGGTCGCCCTCGCGGTCTCCAGTGCGCTCGGCGTGGTGGCCGCCCAGCACCAGTCGCGCAAGATCTTCTCGGAACTCGAACGCGAGCAGACGCGGGCTCATGGCCTGGACGTCGAGTGGGGCCAGCTGCAGCTCGAGCAGAGCACCTGGGCGGCCCATGCCCGCGTCGAGAAGCTCGCACGCGAGAAGCTCGGCATGCGGCCGCCGGCGCCGGGTCAGATGCTGGTCGTGGAGCCGCAGTCGTGAACAACAAGCGCAGCGTCACCTTCAACCACAACCCCTTGCTCAAGCGCGACTTGCCCGTGTGGCGCCCGCGCTTCGTGCTGCTGGCCCTGCTTGCCGGCTCGATGACGCTGGGCGGGCGGGCGGTCTACCTGCAGGGCGTGAACAACGACTTCCTGCAGGCCAAGGGCGAGTCGCGTTATGCGCGCAACATCGAGGTCCCGGCCACGCGCGGGCGCATCACCGACCGCAATGGCGACATGCTCGCGGTGAGCACACCGGTGCGCTCGGTTTGGGCGATCCCGTCCGACGCCAAGCTGCCGCCGGCCGACGCGCGTGAGCTGGCCCGCCTGCTCGACATGAATGTCGGCGACCTCAACGACAAGCTCGCCGGCGCCCGCGATTTCGTCTACCTGAAACGCCAGCTCTCGCCCGAGGTGGTGCAGCGCATCACCGAGCTCAAGCTGCCCGGTATCCATCACCAGCAGGAGTACCGCCGCTACTACCCGGGCGGCGAAGTCACCGCCCACATGCTCGGTTTCACCGACGTCGAGGACAGAGGCCAGGAGGGTATCGAGCTCGCCTTCGAGCAGCAACTCGCCGGACGCCCTGGTTCGCGCCGGGTGATCAAGGACCGCCGTGGCCAGATCGTCGAGGACGTGGAATCGATCCGCCCGCCGCGCGACGGGCAGGACGTCGCGCTCGCGCTCGACGGCAAGATCCAGTACCTCGCCTGGTCGGCGCTGCGCGATGCGATGCAGACGCACAAGGCCAAGGCGGGCGCCGTCGTGGTGCTCGACGCGCGTACCGGCGAGGTGCTCGCGCTCGCAAATGCGCCGAACTACAACCCGAACAATCGCTCCAATCTCACCGGGGCGCAGTTGCGCAACCGCGTGTTCACCGACGTCTTCGAGCCCGGTTCGGTGATGAAGCCCTTCATCGCCGCCCTGGCGCTCGAGCGCGGCAAGGTGAAGGCCTCGACCATCATCGACACCAGCCCGGGGCGGATGACGATCGGCAGCGCGTCGATCTCGGACGCCCATCGTCATGGCCCGCTGACCGTCACCGAGATCATCCAGAAATCGTCCAACATCGGCACGGTGAAGTTGGCGATGCAGTTCAGCCCGGCTGAAATGTGGCAGCTTTTCGACCAGCTGGGTTTCGGCACGCCGCTCAATCTCGGATTTCCCGGTGAGGCCTCCGGGCGCCTGCGGCCGGCGAAAAGCTGGCGCCCGATCGAGCAGGCCACGATGTCCTACGGTCACGGCATTTCGGTCAGCCTGATCCAGATGGCGCATGCCTACCTCGTGTTCGCGCGTGACGGTGACCTCCTGCCGCTCTCGATCACCCGCCTCGATACGCCGCCTTCGTCCGGCGTGCGCGTGTTCTCGCCGCAGACCGCGCGCGATCTGCGCATCATGCTGGAATTGGCCGCCGGCCCCGGCGGCACCGCCTCCCGTGCGATGGTGGCCGGCTACCGGGTGGCGGGCAAGACGGGCACCGCCCACAAGCTCGAGAATGGCCGCTACGCGAACAAGTACATTTCCTCCTTCGTCGGCTTCGCGCCGGCGTCGAACCCGCGACTGGTCGTAGCGGTGATGGTCGATGAGCCGTCGGCCGGACAGTATTACGGTGGCGCGGTATCGGCGCCGGTGTTCGCGCGTATCGTCGAAGGCTCCCTGCGCGCGCTGGGCGTGGCGCCCGACATCGCGCTCACACCGCTGCAGGTCGCGCGCAAGCCGGGCGAAGCGTCCGCGGCCGCCGCGCCGCTGCAGGAGAACATGTGAGCGCGGCCGCAATCGAGCTTCTCGAGCGCCTGCGCGCGGCCGGCGTGGCGCCCGGCGGCATCACTGCCGATTCGCGCAAGATCGGCGCAGGCGACGTGTTCGCCGCCTGGCCGGGTGCGCGCACCGACGGCCGCCGCTACCTCGGCGCCGCCGTCCAGGCCGGCGCTGCGGCAGTATTGTGGGAGAGCGGCGACGGCTTCACGCCCGACTCGTTGCCGGTGCCGTCGTTCGCGGTCGAAGGCCTGCGTGATTTCGCCGGCCATCTTGCCCACGAGATCTACGGTCGTCCGTCGGAAGCCCTGTGGCTTGCGGGCGTGACCGGCACCAACGGCAAAACCACCGTCAGCCAGATGCTGGCGCGCGCGATGGACGAACTCGGCGTGCGCTGCGGCATCGTCGGCACGCTCGGCACCGGCTTCTCGGGCGAGCTCACCGAGGCAATCAACACCACGCCGGATGCGCTCGAGCTGCATCGCCTGCTGGCCGGCTTCAGGGCCGCCGGGGCAGGCGCGACGGCCATGGAAGTGTCGTCGATCGGCCTCGATCAGGGGCGCGTCAATGGCGCTGCGTTCGACGTCGCGATGTTCACCAACCTGAGCCGCGATCACCTCGACTACCATGGCTCGATGGAGCGCTACGGCGAGGCCAAGGCACGCCTGTTCGAACTTCCCGGGATCCGCAATTCGGTGATCAACCTCGACGATGCCTTCGGCGTGGCGCTGGCGCGGCGCCTGGTTGCCGCCGGTCGCGAGGTGATCGCCTACACGCTGGTGCCGTCGAACACCCCTGCGGTTCCGGGTGCGCGCGTGCTGATGGCGGACCGCCTGCAGGTCGCGGCCGCCGGCCTGCGTTTCAGCCTTTGCTGGGATGGGCAGGAAGCCGATGTGCCGGTGCGCATGGTTGCGCGTTTCAACGTCTCCAATCTGCTCGCCGTCGCCGCCGCGCTGCTCGGGCGTGGCGTCGGCTTCGACGAAGTCGTCCGGGTGGCTGCCCGGCTTACGCCGCCCGAGGGCCGCATGCAGCTCGTCGGCGGTGTGTGCGAACCCTTGATCGTGATCGACTATGCCCACTCTCCGGACGCCCTGGCCAAGGCGCTCGAGGCCGTGCGCAGCACCGCCCGTACCCGCAACGGGCGGCTGGTGTGCGTATTCGGCTGCGGCGGCGATCGCGACCCCGGCAAGCGGCCGATGATGGGCGACGTCGCCCGGCAACTGGCGGACCGCGTGGTGATCACCAGCGACAACCCGCGCACGGAAGACCCGCTGAAGATCATCGAGGGGGTCGCCGCGGGGGCCGGTGCCGGCGCCGAATGCGTGGTCGACCGCGCCCAGGCGATCCGCATCGCGATCTCCGAGGCGCACGCCGACGACGTGGTGGTGATTGCCGGCAAGGGCCACGAACCGTATCAGGAGATCCTCGGGGAGCGCCTGCCGTTCTCGGATCTCGAGCAGGCACGCCTGGCGCTGCGGGGATGGCAAGACGGGGGCGCGCAGCGATGATGAGTCTCCAGGATGCGGCGCGGGGCCTGAGCGCACACGACGCCCATGCCGAGGGTTCGGCGCGCTTCGAGACGGTCGGTACCGACAGCCGGGCGATCGTGCCCGGCCAGCTTTTCGTCGCCTTGCGCGGCGAGCGCTTCGACGGCCACGAATTCGTCGCCGCCGCGGCAGCAGACGGCGCCGCGGCGGCGATGGTCGACGCGCGCTGGGCGGCGGCGAACCCGACCGCGCCGCTGCCTGTCGTCGTCGTCGATGACACCCGGCTCGCGCTCGGCGCGCTGGCCGCGGCCTGGCGCGCGCGCTTCGCCCTGCCGCTGATCGGCGTGACCGGCAGCAACGGCAAGACCACGGTCAAGGAGATGTGCGCCGCGATCCTGCGCGCGCACGCGGCCCGCGAAGGTTTCGGCGACGAGTCGGTTCTGGCCACGCGGGGCAACCTCAACAACGACATCGGCCTGCCGCTGACGCTGCTCTCGCTGCGCGACTTCCACCGCGCGGCCGTTATCGAGATGGGCATGAACAAGCCGGGCGAAATCGCCTATCTCTCTGCCCTTTCGCAGCCTACGGTGGCGATCGTCAACAACGCCCAGCGCGCGCATCTGCAGGGTCTCGGATCGCTCGACGAGGTCGCCCGCGAGAAGGGTTCGATCTACCGCGGGCTGGGCGCGGGCGGCATCGCCATAATCAATGCCGACGATGCGCACGCCGGCTACTGGAGAGGCCTCAATGCCGGTCGCACGATTGTGACATTCGGTATCGACACCGACGCCGATGTGCACGGCCGGTGTACCCTTCGCGGCCTCGGTTCGCGCATCGAGATCGAAACGCCGCAGGGCCGCGTCGAGCTCAGCCTGCAGGTGCCCGGGATGCACAACGCCCGAAACGCCCTCGGGGCGGCGGCAGCCTGTCTCGCGGCGGGCGCAGGCCTCGAGGCCGTGGCCGCAGGGCTCGAGGCCTTCGTCGGCACCCGCGGCCGCTTGCAGCGCCGCGGCGGACCGGGGGGCGCGGTCATCCTGGACGATTCGTACAACGCCAACCCCGATTCGGTGCGCGCGGCGATCGACGTACTGGCCGCTACGCCGGGCCATACCTGGCTCGTGCTGGGCGACATGGGCGAGGTGGGCGACAGCAGTGCACAGGTGCATGACGAGATCGGCGGCTACGCCAAGAGCAAGGGTGTCGACGGCCTCTACGCGCTGGGTGACATGAGCGCGGTCGCGGCACGCAATTTCGGCGACGGCGGGCACCATTTCAGCTCGCCCGAGGCGTTGGTGAAGGCCCTCGTCGGCCAGCTCGATGCGGACTCGGTGGTCCTCGTCAAGGGATCGCGTTTCATGCAGATGGAACGGGTGGCGGATGCGCTTGCCGCGATGCACAATCACGCCCCTGCAAAGGATACCGACTCTTAAAATGTTGCTCGAACTCGCCCTCTGGCTCGGCCAGGACATCCGCAGCTTCAACGTCATCGGCTACATCACGCTGAGGACGGTGCTGGCGGCCCTGACCGCGCTGGTGATCTCGCTGATCGCCGGCCCATTCGTGATCCGCTGGCTGGCGGCGAAGAAGATCGGCCAGGCGGTGCGCGACGACGGCCCGAAGTCCCACCTCACCAAGGCGGGCACGCCGACGATGGGCGGCGCGCTGATCCTGATCGCCATCGGCATCACCATCCTGCTGTGGGGAGACCTGGGGAATTCCTACATCTGGGTGACGCTGCTGGTAACGCTGGGATTCGGCGCGGTCGGCTGGGTGGACGACTGGCGCAAGGTCGTGCATCGCGATCCGAAGGGCCTGGCCAGTCGCTGGAAGTATCTGTGGACCTCGCTCATCGCGCTCGCCGCGGCCGTGTTTCTCGGTGTCACGGCGACGACGACGGCCGAGACCGAGCTCATCGTGCCGTTCTTCAAGGCCGTGGCCTATCCGCTTGGCATTTTCGGCTTCATCGCGCTGACCTATTTCGTCATCAACGGCACGAGCCACGCGGTCAACCTCACCGACGGCCTCGACGGCCTCGCGATCATGCCCACGGTGATGGTGGCCGCCGCGCTGGCGCTGTTCGCCTATGTGGCCGGTCACGCCGGCTTCTCCAAGTACCTCGGCGTGCCCTATATCGCCGGCGCCGGCGAACTGGCCGTCTTTTGCGGCGCGATCTGCGGTGCGGGACTCGGCTTCCTGTGGTTCAACGCGTACCCGGCCGAGGTCTTCATGGGAGACGTCGGCGCGCTCGCCCTGGGCTCCGCCCTGGGCACGGTCGCAGTCATCGTCCGCCAGGAGATCGTGCTCTTCATCATGGGTGGCCTGTTCGTGGCCGAGACCCTGTCGGTGATGGTGCAGGTCGTGTACTTCAAGGTCACGGGGGGCAAACGCATCTTCCGCATGGCGCCGCTGCACCACCATTACGAACTCGGTGGCTGGAAGGAGACCCAGGTGGTCGTGCGCTTCTGGATCATCACCATCATGCTGGTCCTGTTCGGTCTATCGACGCTGAAACTGAGATGAGCACCTTCGCGGGCAAACACGTTCTGGTACTCGGGCTCGGTGAATCCGGCCTGGCGATGGCGCGCTGGTGCGCGGGCCAGGGCGCACGCGTGCGCGCCGCCGACAGCCGTGCCGAGCCGCCCGGCCTGGAAGCCCTGCGCGACGACGCCCCGCTGGCCGAGGTCGTGACCGGCGCGTATGACGCCTCCGTTCT
This sequence comes from Thauera sp., assembly GCA_041586695.1. Classification (GTDB taxonomy): domain Bacteria; phylum Pseudomonadota; class Gammaproteobacteria; order Burkholderiales; family Rhodocyclaceae; genus Thauera. Next base: position 6,051 of record JBFGZP010000045.1, on the reverse strand, counting down.
CGACGGCATCGACCTGGTCGCGGCGAGCCCGGGGCTGGACCCGCGCGTCGGTGTCATCGCCGAGGCGCGCCGCCGCGGACTGCCGGTCACCGGCGAGATGAGCCTCCTCGCCGATGCGCTGAACGAGCTCGGCGTGCGGGCGCAGACCCGCGTGCTCGCGATCACCGGTACCAACGGCAAGACCACCACCACCGCACTGACCGCGGCGCTGGCGCGATCGGCCGGGCTGGACGCCGTCGCTGCCGGCAATATCAGTCCCGCCGCGCTCGACGTGCTGATGGACCGGCTGGCCGGCGGCGAGCCGCTGCCGCAGTGCTGGGTCCTCGAACTCTCGAGCTTCCAGATCGAGACCCTGTCCGGTCTGGACCCGGACGCCGCGGTGGTGCTGAATGTCAGTGACGACCATCTGGATCGCTACGCCGATGTCGCCGAATACGCGCAGACGAAGGCGCAGGTATTCCAGGGCGGTGGCGTCCAGGTGCTCAACCGTGACGATTCGCGCGTGGCGGCGATGGCCTTGCCCGGGCGCCGCGTCATCCGCTTCGGCGCCGGCGAGCCGGGCGATGAGACCGGCTATGGCCTGATCGAGCACGACGGCAGGACGTGGCTGGCGCGCGGCGCCGCACCCCTGCTGGCGCTGTCCGACCTGCCGCTCGCCGGCCGTCACAACGCCACCAATGCGCTTGCCGCGCTGGCGCTGTGCGAGGGCGGGCTCGGACTCGAGCCGCGGGGCCTGATCGCCGGTCTGATCGCCTTCCGCGGTCTGCCGCACCGTGTCGAGCTGGTGGCCGAGCGCGCCGACGGCGTGCGCTATTACGACGATTCCAAGGGCACGAACGTGGGCGCCACCGTGGCGGCGCTCGAGGGGCTCGCGTCCCCGGTGGTGCTGATCGCCGGCGGCGACGGCAAGGGTCAGGATTTTGCTCCGCTGGGCGCCGCCTTCGCGCTGCGTGCCCGCGCCGTGGTGCTCATCGGTCGTGACGCTCGGCGTATCGAGGCGGCAGTGACGGGCTGCGGCGTCGAGGTCGAGCACGCCAAGGATCTCGACGCCGCCGTCCTGCGCGCCGACGCCCTGGCGCAGCCCGGCGACGTCGTGCTGCTGTCGCCGGCGTGCTCCAGCCTCGACATGTTCCGCAACTACGCACATCGCGCCGAGGTGTTCGTCACCGCCGTGCGTCGCCTGCCCGAGGTCAGTCCGCGATGAAGCTGGCCGCCCCCTTCTTCGGCCTGTTCGCCGGGCAGCGCGCGGGCGCCGGTGCGGAGGCTAAGCGCGCCGCCCGTCTGGCGCGGCAGATGGCGCCCGCGCACGAACTCGACCTGCTGCTGATCTGGTCGGCCGTGGTCCTGCTGCTGCTCGGCCTGGTGATGGTCTATTCATCGTCGATCGCGATCGCCGAAGGCAGTCGCTTCACCGGCTACCAGTCGCACTTCTTCCTCGTCCGTCACGCCTTGTTCCTCACCATCGGCATCGCGGCCGGACTGGTCGCCTTCCAGCTGCCGATGGCGAAGTGGCAGAAATTCGCGCCGGCGCTGTTCGTCGCCGGCGTCGTGCTGCTGGTCGTGGTGCTCGTCCCCGGCCTCGGCCGCGAGGTCAACGGCGCCCAGCGCTGGCTGTCGTTCGGGCCGGTGAACCTGCAGCCTTCCGAGCTGATGAAGATCTTCGCTGCCCTGTATGCGGCCGACTACACGGTACGCAAGCTCGACGCCATGGGCAGTTTCAGGCGCGGCTTCCTGCCGATGTTGTCGGTGATCCTGCTCGTCGGTGCCCTGTTGTTGCGCGAACCCGACTTCGGCGCCTTCGTCGTCATCACCGCGATCGCCTTCGGCGTGCTTTTCCTCGGCGGCGTCAATGTGAGGGTGTTCGCGCTGCTCGCGGTGGTGGCGGTGATCGGCTTCGTGATCCTGATCTGGACCTCGCCCTACCGGCGCGACCGCATCTTCGGCTTCATGGACCCCTGGCAGGATGCCTTCGGCAAGGGCTACCAGCTCTCGCATGCGCTGATCGCCTTCGGCCGCGGCGAATGGTTCGGCGTCGGCCTCGGCGCCAGCGTGGAAAAGCTCTTCTACCTGCCCGAGGCGCATACCGACTTCCTGCTCGCGGTGATCGCCGAGGAACTCGGCCTGGTCGGCGTACTGCTCGTGGTCGCGATGTTCGCCCTGCTGGTGCAGCGCGCCTTCGTCATCGGGCGCGAGGCGATCAAGCTCGAGCGCTATTTCTCCGGCCTCGTGGCACAGGGGATCGGGCTCTGGATCGGCGTCCAGTCCTTCATCAACATGGGCGTCAACATGGGCCTGCTGCCCACCAAGGGCCTGACCCTGCCGCTGATGAGCTTCGGCGGCTCGGGCATCGTTGCCAACTGCATCGCGCTCGGCATCCTGCTGCGGGTGGATTGGGAAGTGCGGCAGATGAAGCGCGGGGGTGGCGCATGACGACGCTGATGGTGATGGCCGGCGGTACCGGCGGCCACATCTTTCCCGGCATCGCGGTGGCCGAGTTGCTGCAGGCGAAGGGCTGGCGCATCGTCTGGATGGGCAACCCCGACGGCATGGAGGCGCGCATCGTCCCGGCGCGTGGCTACGACACCGCCTGGGTGCGCTTCGGCGCCTTGCGCGGCAAGGGCCTGGTGCGCAAGCTCATGCTGCCGCTCAACCTGCTGTCCGGCTTCTGGCAGGCCCTGCGCGCCCTGCGCCGGGTAAGGCCCGACGTGGTGCTGGGCATGGGCGGCTACATCACCTTCCCGGGCGGCATGATGGCGGCCCTGCTCGGGTGTCCGCTGGTACTGCACGAACAGAATTCGGTCGCCGGGCTCGCCAACCGGGTGCTCGCGCTGGTGGCCGATCGCGTGCTGTCGGGGTTTCCGAAGGTGTTCAAGAAGGCGGATTGGGTCGGCAATCCGGTGCGCGCGCAGATCGCCGCGTTGGCCCCGCCGGCCGAGCGTTTTTCCGGGCGCAGCGGCCCGCTCAGGCTGCTCGTGGTCGGTGGCAGCCTCGGTGCGGCGGTGCTCAACGATACGGTGCCGCGGGCGCTGGCGCGCCTGCCCGCCGACACGCGGCCGACGGTGCTGCACCAGGCGGGCGAGATGCAGCTCGAGGCTTTGCGCGCCGCCTATGCGAAGGCAGGGGTCGAGGGCGATCTGCGCCCCTTCATCGAGGACATGGCCGGCGCCTACGCCGATGCCGATCTGGTGATCTGCCGCGCAGGTGCGCTGACGGTGGCGGAGTTGTCTGCGGTGGGGGTGGCGAGCCTGCTGGTGCCCTTGCCGCATGCGGTCGACGATCACCAGTCGGGCAATGCGCGTTTTCTGGCCGAGCGCGGCGGCGCCTACCTGCTGCCCCAGGGCGAACTCAGCGCCGAACGACTGGCCGGCATTCTCGCCGGCATCGACCGTCAGCGCCTGCTGCAGATGGCCGACAACGCCCGCGCTCAGGCGAAGCCGCGTGCGGCCGAGGCGGTGGCGAAGATCTGCGCGGAACTGGCCGGCGGAGACAAGACATGAAGCACAAGGTAAAGAGCATCCATTTCGTCGGTATCGGCGGCTCGGGCATGAGCGGTATCGCCGAGGTGTTGGTGAACCAGGGCTTCGTCGTCAGCGGCTCTGACCTCGGTGAGAGCGCGGCGACCCGGCGGCTGCAGAAGATGGGCGCCAGCGTGGTGCTCGGCCATCGGGCCAGCAACGTCGCCGCCGCCGACGCGGTGGTGGTGTCGACCGCGGTCAAGGCCGACAACCCCGAGGTCGTGGCCGCGCGCGAGCGCCATATCCCGGTGGTGCCGCGGGCGCAGATGCTGGCCGAGCTGATGCGCTTCAAGCAGGGCATCGCGATTGCCGGCACGCACGGCAAGACGACCACGACCTCCCTGGTGGCGAGCATCCTCGCCGAGGCGGGGATGGATCCGACCTTCGTCATCGGCGGCCGTCTCAACGCCGCCGGTGCCAACGCGCGCCTGGGCAAGGGTGATTTCCTGGTGGCCGAGGCGGACGAGTCCGATGCCTCCTTCCTGATGCTCAATCCGGTGATCTCGGTGGTGACCAACATCGACGCCGATCACATGGACACCTATGGCCACGACTTCGGCCGGGTCAAGCAGGCCTTCGTCGACTTCCTGCAGCGCCTGCCCTTCTACGGCGTCGCGGTGCTGTGCGAGGACGATCCGAACGTGCGCGAGATCAGCCCCCAGGTGGCGAAGCAGATCGTGCGCTACGGTCTGTCCGAGGCCGCCAACATCCGCGCCGAGAACGTGCGCGCGGACGGCGGACGCATGCGGTTCGACGTCGTGCGCGTGAATGGCACGACCTCGAGGCTGTCGATCGAACTCAACCTGCCCGGCCTGCACAACGTGCTCAACGCGCTCGCCGCGATCGCGGTGGCGACCGAGGTGCAGGTGCCCGACGCTGCCATCGTCAAGGCGCTGGCCGAATTCAACGGCGTCGGCCGGCGCTTCCAGCGCTATGGCGAGGTGGAACTGGCGGACCAGGGCGATGTTCCGGCCGGCAGTTTCACCCTGGTGGACGACTATGGCCACCACCCGGTGGAGATGGCGGCGACCATCGCCGCGGCGCGCGGCGCCTTCCCCGGGCGGCGCCTCGTGCTCGCCTTCCAGCCGCACCGCTACACCCGCACCCGCGACTGCTTCGAGGACTTCGTCAAGGTCTTGTCGACGGTGGATGCGCTGCTGCTGGCCGAAGTCTACGCCGCCGGCGAGGCCCCGCTGGTGGCGGCCGACGGCCGTTCGCTGGCCCGGGCCCTGCGGGTTTCCGGCAAGGTCGAGCCGGTGTTCGTCGAGGAAATCGGCGACATGCCGAAGGCGATTCTCTCTGCCGCGCGCGATGGCGACGTGGTGATCACGATGGGGGCGGGCAGCATCGGCGCGGTGCCGGGCAAGCTCGCCAAGTCCGAGGAAGCAGTGTGAGCAAGCAGTTCGGAAAGGTTGCGGTGCTGTTCGGCGGTTCGTCGGCCGAGCGCGAGGTGTCGCTGATGTCGGGCGGGGCGGTGCTCGCCGCGCTGCAGGGCGCGGGCGTGGACGCACACGCCTTCGATCCCGCCGAGCGCGATCTGCACACGCTCAAGGAAGAGGGGTTCGATCGCGTCTTCATCGCCCTGCACGGACGCGGCGGCGAGGACGGCACGGTGCAGGGCGCGCTCGAACTCATGGGCATTCCCTACACCGGCAGCGGGGTGATGGCGTCGGCGCTGTCGATGGACAAGTGGCGCACGAAGATGGTCTGGCTCGCCGCCGGCCTGCCGACGCCGCGCTACGCCATCCTCGAGGCCGACACCGACTGGGATGCGGTGGCGGGCGATCTCGGCCTGCCGATCTTCGTCAAGCCGGCGCACGAAGGCTCGAGCATGGGTGCGACCAAGGTCACCGAGGCGGCGCAGCTGCGCGCGGCCTGGGAACTGGCGGCACGCTACGACAGCCTCGTCATCGCCGAGGAGTTCATCGCCGGCGAGGAACTCACCGCGCCCTTCCTCGATGACCGTGTGCTGCCGCTGGTGCGCATCGTCGCGCCGGGGGGCAACTACGACTACCGGAACAAGTATTTCACCGACGACACCCGCTACGACTGCCCCTGCGGCCTGCCCGCGGAAGAGGAAGCGGCGCTGCAGGCCCTGGTGATGAAGAGCGCGCAGGTGCTGGGCTGCCGTGGCTGGGGCCGCGCGGACCTGATGCTGACCCCCGATCGGCGCCCGTATCTGCTCGAAATGAACACCTCGCCGGGCATGACCGGCCATTCGCTGGTGCCGATGTCGGCACGCGTGGCGGGCATGAGCTTCGAGGCCCTGTGCCTGCGCATCCTGGAAGGAGCCCGCCTTGGCTGAGACGCGCGCCCGCTCCGCTGCCCCAGCCATGCCCCGGGACGGGCGGCGGGCCGGCGCACGCGCGCAGCGCGACAGCGGCGTGTGGCATCGCCCGGCACTGCTCAACCTGATGTCGGACCTGCTGATGCTGTTCGCGGCCATCGGCCTGGGCTGGGCGCTGGTGATCTGGTTCGTGTCGCGGCCGCTGTTTCCGTTGCGCGAGCTGGTCGTGCTGACGCCTCCGGCGCAGGT
>JBFGZP010000044.1:0-15444 GCA_041586695.1 Thauera sp. | reverse complement strand
AGGGCACACAAGGCGCGCTCCATGCGCGCCAACGCCCAGTGCAGGTTCACCGCCGTCGGCCGGGTCGCGGCCAGCGTCGCCAGGGCCTGTTCCAGTACTTCATCGTCCCCACCCTCTCGCGCCAGCGCGACGGCGACGCCACCGGCCGCGGTGGCACCGATCAGCGGCGCGCCGCGCACCTGCATGCTGCGGATGGCGTTGGCCACCTCGGCCAGCGTGCTCAGCCGCCGCGTCTCGCTGCGGAAGGGCAGCACGGTCTGGTCGAGGATGAGGAGGCTGTCGCCATCGCGGCTCAGCGTCGGAATGGGCTGTACGAACATGGCGATATTCTAGGCGGATTTGTCCTCCACGCAGGACCGCCGTGGCGGTCCGGGCCGACGTCGCGATCGGGTGCAAGACCGTTGCAGCCGGCTCGTGCGCGCCGTCTCGGCGTATGACGACCTCCAGGCAGGGAAATCGACGCAGGGGCCCCGGCCTTTGCGACAATGTCGTTCTCAGCTTCAATCGTTGCCGCCGCCATGCCGACCTTTCCCGCCCCGATCGAGTCCCGCCTGCCCAAGGTCGGGACCACCATCTTCACCGTGATGTCCCGCCTCGCCGACGAGTGCGGGGCGATCAACCTGTCGCAGGGCTTCCCCGACTTCAATGCCGACGACCTGTTGTTCGAGCGCGTCGCCCACTGGATGCGCGCAGGCCACAACCAGTACGCGCCGATGGCCGGCTGCCTGCCGCTGCGCGAGGCGATCGCACGCAAGGTGGCCGAGCTCTACGGCACCGCCTACGACGTCGACAGCGAAATCACCGTGACCGCCAGCGCGACGCAGGGCTTGTTTACCGCCGTCGCTGCCCTGGTGCATCCGGGCGACGAGGTCGTCGTGTTCGAGCCGGTGTACGACTCCTACGTGCCGGCGATCGAACTCGCCGGCGGCAAGGTCGTGCGCATGACGCTGAGTGCGCCCGACTACCGTCCCGACTGGGACGCGGTCGCCGCTGCGGTGACGCCGCGCACGCGCATGATCATGATCAACTCGCCGCACAATCCGACGGCCACCGTGTGGGGGCGGGCCGATCTCGACCGCCTCGCCGCGATCGTCCGCGGCAGCGGCATCGTCGTCGTCTCCGACGAAGTCTATGAGCACATCGTCTTCGACGGCGAGCCGCACGCCAGCTGCGCCGCGCATGCCGAACTGGCCGCGCGCAGCATCGTCGTCTCCAGCTTCGGCAAGACCTACCACATCACCGGCTGGAAGGTCGGCTACGTCGTGGCGCCGCGCGAGCTGATGACCGAGTTCCGCAAGGTGCACCAGTTCAACGTATTTACCGTTAATACGCCGGTCCAGCTCGGCCTCGCCGACTACATGGCCGACGCCTCGCGCCATCTCGGCCTGGCAGCCTTCTACGAGGCCAAGCGCAACTTCTTCCGCGACGCCCTGGCGGCTTCGCGTTTCGAACTGCTGCCCTCGCGCGGCACCTACTTCCAGCTTGCACGCTACGGTGCGATCGGGAACGAGCCGGACACCGATTTCTGCCACTACCTGACGCGCGAGGTCGGCGTGGCGGCAATTCCGGTGTCGGCCTTCTTCGCCGACGGTCGCGACGAACGGGTGATCCGCTTCTGCTTCGCCAAGAACGAGGCGACGCTGGCCGCGGCATGCGAGCGCCTTGTGACGCTCTAGGGCGGGCTTCAACCTGCCACGGCATCGTCCGGGCTGGCTCGACCGTTCGAGGCCGGCTTGATCCGGCCCGACAGCACCGGGCCGGCTCCCGCGCACCGGGCGGGGTAACGGCCTCATGCTAAAATCGCGCCTCGTTTCCAGACCGGACCCGCCCCGGCATACAGGCCCTTCATCGTGCGCAACCTGCTGATCTTCCTCCTCGCCCTTCTCGCTATCTGGTGGGTGCGCCGTGCGCTGACGAATCACAAGGGCAAGGGCGGCCGCCCCGGCCCGGAAGCGGGTGGCCCGTCCGATTCCCCGGAGCGCATGCTCGAATGTGCCCACTGCAAGATCAACGTCCCCGAAACCGAAGGCGTGCACGAAAACGGCCGCTTCTATTGCTGCGATGCCCACCGCCGCGCCGGCCCCCGCGCCGACTGACATGGCGGGCGCACTGCCGGCCGGCGCAGACCGCGCGCGCGGTGCCTCGCTGCGCTACTTCAACCTGTTCCGGCTGATCCTCGCCGCGATATTCCTCGTCGGCGGACGTGAGTTCGGCCTCGGCAGCGACCACCCGGGCGTCTTCGAGGTCGTGGCCATCGTGTACCTCGGCGCCGTGCTCGCGCTCGGTTTCCCCGATGCCGCGCGCAGGCTGGGCGTCGACAGGGTGATCTTGCTGCAGGTAGTCATCGACGTGCTCGCCCTGTCCGCAATCATGTGGGCGAGCGGTGGCTACCGCAGCGGCATGCCGGTGCTGATGATGGTCGTGCTCGCCGGCGCCGGCCTCGTCGCCGAAGGGCGCATGGTGCTGTTCTTCGCCGCCATCGCCACGATTGCCGTGCTGATCGAGAACGCCTGGCGCTTTGCCGCCGGTGGCCAGTCGGTGGATTTCCTCCAGGTCGGCATCTTCTGCACCGGCTTCTTCGGCATTGCCCTGGCCTCGCGTTTGCTGGCCCTGCGTGCCCAGGCCAACGCTTCGCTCGCCGAGGCACGGGGCGAGGCGCTCGCCAATCAGCAGGCGGTCAACGAGCGCATCATTCGCGACATGCAGGACGGCGTCATCGTCGCCAGCGCCGATGGTCGCGCGCGGCAGTGCAATCCGCAGGCCGCGGCACTGCTCGGCCTCGATGACGGCCCGGCAGAGCGCGTCGATGGCCGCCTGCTCGCCGACATCGACCCCGCCTTCGAGGAGGTGCTGTTGCAGTGTGGCCGCGCCGAGGGTCGCCTGTTGCGGCTCGGCCCGGCCGGCCGGCTGCTGCGCTGTCGCGCGGTGTGCGGCGAGGCCGGCAGCGCCGCCGCCGGCGACACCCTGATCTACCTCACCGACTTCGAAGACATCCAGCGTCAGATGCAGCAGCTCAAGCTCGCCGCGCTCGGCCGCCTCACCGCCAGCATGGCGCACGAGATCCGCAACCCCCTCTCCGCGGTCACCCAGGCGGCCGAACTGATGCGCGAGGAGAAACGCGGCGAGATGCAGGCGCGGCTCGTGCGCATCATCAACGACAATGCCCAGCGCATCGAGCGCATGATCCGCGACGTGCTCGCCCTGGGCCGGCGCGACCTCGGCCTGCCCGAATCGCTGCCGCTGGCCGAGTTCGTCACCGGGGTTGTCGACGAACGGGTTTTCCGCGACGCGAGCGAGCGGGCGATGTATGAGGTCCGCATCGACCCCGCGCTCAGGCTGGTGTTCGATCGTGCCCACCTTCACCAGATTCTCGACAACCTGCTCGCCAATGCCGGCCGGCACTGCTCCGGGCAGCCCGGCGCGATTCGTCTCTACGCCGAAGCACTGCCGAACGATCGTGCCGCGCTGCACGTGCATGACGATGGTCCTGGTCTCGACGAGCAGACCCGTGCGCACCTGTTCGAGCCCTTCTTCACGACCCATCCGAAGGGCACGGGGCTCGGGCTGTACATCGCCCGCGAGCTCGCGGAGGCCAACGACGCCATGCTCGAGCTGGACGCGGATGCAGCGGGCGCCGATTTCGTGCTCACGGGCCGGAGCTGACCATGACCACCACAAGCGATCGCCGCAGTCGCCCTGAGAACATCGACGTCCTGATAGTGGACGACGAGGAAGATATCCGCGAGCTGCTCGAACTGTCCCTGCTGCGCATGGGCCTGGCCTGTGACACCGTCGGCACCCTGGGCGAGGCGCGTGAGCGCCTGGCGGCCGGGCGCTATCGTCTGTGCCTGACCGACATGCGCCTGCCGGACGGCGATGGTCTGGAACTGGTCGAGTACATCCAGACCCAGCAACCTGGCCTGCCGGTGGCAGTGATCACTGCCTTCGGCAGCATCGACACGGCGATCCGTGCGCTCAAGCTCGGCGCCTTCGACTTCGCCACCAAGCCGGTCGAGCTCAAGGCCCTGCGCGAGCTCGTCACCCACGCCCTCAAGCTCGGCGCCCGCGCTCCGGCCACAGCCGGCGGACGCGGTCTGATCGGTCGGTCGCAGGCGTTCGTCCAGTTGCGCGCCCAGGCCGAGAAGCTCGCACGCAACCAGGCGCCGGTGTTCATCCACGGCGAGTCGGGTACCGGCAAGGAAGTCATCGCCCACCTCATCCACGGCCTCGGCGCGCGCGCCGCAGGCCCGTTCGTGCCGGTCAACTGCGGCGCGATCTCGCCCGAGCTGATGGAGAGCGAGTTCTTCGGCCACCGCAAGGGCAGCTTCACCGGCGCCAGTGCCGACAAGGAAGGCCTGTTCCAGGCGGCCAGCGGGGGCACGCTGTTTCTCGACGAGGTCGGCGAGCTGCCGCTGGCCATGCAGGTCAAGCTGTTGCGCGCGATCCAGGAGCGCGCGGTGCGCCCGGTCGGCGCACACGCCGAGGAGCCGGTCGATGTGCGCATCCTATCGGCCTCGCACCAGGATCTGTCGCGGCTCGTGGCCGAGGGCCGGTTCCGCCAGGATCTCTACTTCCGCATCAATGTCATCACGCTGCGCGTGCCGCCGCTGCGCGAGCGCCGCGAGGACATCCCCGCGCTCGCCACCCACATCCTCGCCCGCCTCGCCGAGCGCGAGGGTGGAACGCCTCGTCGTTTGTCTGCGGAAGCGCTGCTGGCGCTCAAGCAATACGGCTTCCCCGGCAACGTGCGCGAACTCGAGAACCTGCTCGAGCGGGCGTGCGCGCTGTGCGAGGGGCAGGAGATCGGCGCCGAAGACATCGACATACATCCGGCCGAGCACTTCGCCGGCGGCTCAAGTGCGGAGCCGGCGGAGGCGCCAGGCGAACAGTCGCCGCTGTCCGCTGATGATGGCGGGGCGGGCGGAGATGAGGACGAGCGCCTGCAGGTGCTCAAGGCGCTCGAGGAAACCCGCTGGAACCGGTCGGCCGCCGCGCGCAAGCTCGGCATGACGCTGCGCCAGCTGCGTTACCGTCTGCAGAAGTGGGGGATGGAGTAGCGGCCTGGAGCCGGCGCCGGTGGGGCGCGGCAAGGTCCCTTAGGGTCGGCTGAAACCCGTCTCGCCGCACACCGGCCCACAGGGTCGGCCTCAGACCACGACCCTGACTTTGCCGCCCGTGACCTGCGTCAGGTGATCGGCCAGCGCCTGGCGGGTGTCGTCCTCGCCGTGCACCAGCCGCACTTCCGCCGGCAGGTGGCGCATGCGGGTGACGAAGCGGGTGAGGTCGTCGCGGTCGGCGTGGGCCGAGTAGCCCGACAAGGTGTGGATGCCGGCGCGGATGTCGATGCGCTCGCCGTCGAATTCGACGTATCCGCCACGCGGCCCGTAGGCCTGGATCACATGGCCTGGCGTGCCGCGCGCCTGGTAGCCGACGAACACCACGTTGTGGCGGGCATCGCCGAGCATCGCCTTCAGGTAATTCACCACCCGGCCGCCCGCGCACATGCCGCTGGCGGCGATCACGATCGCAGGCTCGCCGCTGCGCGCCAGGCGGCGCACGTTGGCGAGGTGGTCCGCGTGCTCGCCGATGGCCACGAGCTGTTCGTAGGCGAGGGGCTGGCGGCCGGCGCGCACGCGGGCCTTTGCCTCGTTGTCCCAGAACGGCTGGAGTTCGCGGTAGAGTCGGGTGAAGCGCTCGGCCAGCGGTGAGTCGAGATAGATCGGCAGCTGTGCCCAGCGCGCCGCGTGCCGGCCCGGCCGGCTGCGCTGCCGGTGCAGGATGTCTTCGAATTCGTACAGCAGTTCCTGGGTGCGGCCGATGCTGAAGGCCGGGATGATCACCGTGCCGCCATCCTCGAGCGCGCGCTCGACGATCGCCTGCAGACGGTCGCGGCGGCTGCGGCGGTTCTCGTGCACGCGGTCGCCGTAAGTGCTCTCGAGCACGACGACATCGGCCTTCCAGGGCGACTGCGGTGCTGGCAACAGCGGCGCGTGCGGCGCCCCGAGGTCGCCAGAGAACAGCACGCGCCGGCGCGTCGGCCAGGCTGGGCCGGATAGTTCGCACTCGACGTAGGCCGAGCCCAGGATGTGGCCGGCGCGCTGCAGGCGGATGCGCAAGGTGGTACCGGCGCTTGCATAGACCGTGTGCCACTCGCGATAGGCGAGCGGGCGGATGCGCGCCTCGACCAGCTTCAGGTATCGCTCGACCAGCGCGCGATCACGTGAAATGGCCACCTGAAAGGCGTCGGCCAGCACGGTGGGCAGCAGCCGCGCCGAGGGCTCGCTGCAGTAGATCGGCCCCTTGAACCCGGCCGCGAGCAGCCAGGGAACGCGGCCGCAGTGATCGATGTGAACATGGGTCAGCACCAGCGCGCCGACGTGGTCGACCGGGAACGGTATGTCGAGCCGGTCCGCCGCCGACCGCCCGTCGGGCGCCGTCTCCGCGCCCTGGAACAGCCCGCAATCGATCAGCAGGCTGTTGTCGCCCTCGATGAAGAGCTGGTGGCAGGAGCCGGTGACGCCATGCCGGGCGCCGTGATGAATGATTTTCGGATTCATGACCAAATTCTATATGTCATGAATCCCGCTGTCATGCTGCTTGCATTATCCAGTTTGCGCAGGTACTCGCGGGTGAACATGCGCTCGGGCAGGTCGCGCACCTTCATGCTGTCGTAGTCGAGCACCGACACCTCGCCCTTCTTCAGCGCGTCTTCCATCGTCAGGCGGGTGGGGCGGATGCGCGGGGTGGTCTTCCATCCCGGCAGCCTCGCCCACATGCAAATACGCCGGTTGAGCCGATGCGCATGACCCTGGTCAGGGAGGCGGAGACAAGGAGGCGAAGTCAGTCTTCCAGCAAAATGCGCTGCAGCCGGGCAAGTTCGGAATGAGTAGGGAACAAAGGGTAGTGCCTGCGCGGTTTGTGCTTGGAGCGGCTTGCTTCGCCTTCGATAAGTTCATCGAACTTAGCCTCACACAGGTGCAGGAGCACAGCCGGCGCGCCCACTCGCGGGCAAATACGTTCGATCCCAATCCTACGATAGCCGAAGCGTCGCTCGTAGAACCCGGCGTGACGGGGATGAACCTCGATGAAGACGTCAGTTATGTGGTGTGTGAGACGGGCGATTACGTATAAGACCTGGAGCATGCCCATCAGCGCATCATGCCCTCCGAGCACTGGATCCATCGCCAGGCGCGTAATTTCGCACACTTTACCGCCTGATGCTCTTACCGCACTTATCTCGTCGCTATATAGTGTATCCGCGAGCAATCCATCCCCCGCGTCCAAGCGCAGGGTCAGGGTAGCGACGGCGCTGTCGCCGCGACACGCGACAATTGTGGTTTCGTGTTTTTCGAGAGTCGTCGCGGTACCGTAAGGAAACAGATCGCGCGCCGAATACATGCGTTCAATCAGCTTTGCGGTCTGAGCCTTGAGTGCTTCTGCACCATTCGCGACGCGGATCTGATAGCCGTTGCGAACAAGGGCGAAGTCGGGAGTCAGCCACCCGCTCTGACCGAGCTTGGTGGTGGCCGGGCTCGTACGGTCGCCATATCGGCTGGCAGCCGCTGCGGAAAAAGGCCCTTCAGAGGGCGTCTGTTCCGGCTGCTGGGGACTCGCTGATCGCATGGCCGTTGACATGGGCGTCAGATGTCCTCGGGCATTCATCGTATGCATTCATCCGTCTTGCGAAACGAGCGATGCACTATCTACGGCAACAAAGGCCTGCGACTTAAGTCGCGAGGCGGCCTCGGCAGTGTAAGCGTTTGTGTGTAATTGTTCCTGTTGCACCCTTCGCGTATCTTCGTAGCATTCATGCCGAGCATGTCGTCGTATCATAGCTATCGGTACAACCAAGGGACTTGACCATGAGCAACAGCGTTTCGATCGGGTGGCGTAATGTCTGGCGTGTCTTCGCGCTGGCGCTGGCAGGCTTGGTTTTGTCGGCGTGCGCGACATCCTACCCGCCTGCGCCGGCTTCTGCAGCAGACGCGGACTACAACTATGTGATCGGACCGGGCGATTCGGTCAATATCGTCGTCTGGCGCAACCCCGAGTTGTCGATGTCGGTGCCGGTGCGCCCCGACGGCAAGATCACCACGCCCCTGGTCGAGGATCTCCCCGCGCTCGGCAAGGATTCGAGCACGCTCGCGCGCGATATCGAGAAGGCGTTGGCGAAATTCATTCGTGACCCCATCGTCACGGTGATCGTCACCAATTTCCGCGGTCCCTACAGCGAACAGATCCGGGTCGTCGGCGAAGCCGGCAACCCGCAGGTCCTCGCCTACAACCAGAAGATGACCCTGCTCGACGTCATGATCGCGGTCGGCGGCCTGACCGAGTTCGCCGACGGCAATGGCGCCACCATCCTCCGCACGGCCGAAGGCAACAAGCAGTACAGCGTCCGCATCCGCGACCTGATCAAGCGTGGCGACGTGTCGGCCAACGTCGAGATGCGCCCCGGCGACGTTCTGATCATTCCCCAGAGCTGGTTCTGACGCGTCTTTTCAATTCAACCGCCGGACCGCTCATGCGTAGTTGCATGGGCGGGCTTCGGCCTGAGCGGTACTGACTCATGGAAGAACTCGTAACACAGCTGATCGGCTACCTTCGCGGCATGTGGCGCTTCCGCTGGTGGGGGCTTGCGCTCGCCTGGGCGGTCGGCGTCGGCGGCGGCGTGACTGTCTACTTCATGCCAGACAAATACGAATCGTCGGCGCGGATCTATGTCGACACGCAGTCGGTGCTGCGGCCGCTGATGTCCGGCCTGGCGGTCCAGCCCGATGTGGGGCAGCAGATCAGCATGCTGAGCCGCACGCTGATCAGTCGTCCGAACGTCGAGAAGCTGATCACCATGGCGGATCTCGACCTCGGCGTGCACACGACTGAGCAGCGCGAGGCCCTGATTTCCAGGTTGAGCAAGGAACTCACGATAGGATCGGCCGGCCGCGGTCGGGAAAATCTCTTCACGCTGGCTTATGCGAATACCGAGCCTGCGCGAGCCCAGCGGGTCGTGCAGTCGCTGCTATCCCTGTTCGTCGAATCGGGCCTCGGCGGCAACCGGAAGGATTCCGATTCAGCACGCCGCTTCATCGAGGAACAGATCAGGAACTATGAACAGAAGCTCACCGAAGCGGAGAACCGGCTGAAGGATTTCCGCTTGCGCAACATGGCCTTGCTTGGCAGCGGCACCAGCGACTACGTCAGCCAGATCGGCGCCACCAACGAGCAGTTGAAGCAGGCGCGCCTCGAACTGCGCGAGGCGGAGAACTCGCGTGATGCGATGAAGCAGCAACTAATCGGTGGCGATTCGGACATCGCGCCACCGCCGCTGATGATGGCGACGCCGGAGATCGATGCGCGTATCGAGACCCTCAAGCGCAACCTCGACGAGCAGCTCCTGCGCTACACCGAGCTTCATCCGGACGTGGTCGGCACGCGCCGCGTGATGGAGGAACTCGAGCAGCAGAAACGCGAGCAGATCAAGGCCATGCAGGAGTCCGGCGGTGGCGTTCAGGCCGGCGGCTTCGGGATGAATGCGGCCTCCCAGCAACTGAAGCTCGCGCTGGCCGAAGCGGAAGGGCGTGTCGCATCGCTGCGCGCGCGGGTCGCTGAATACGAAGCGCGGGTGGAACAACTGGCCGCTTCGGCCAAACGGATTCCCGAGCTCGAGGCCGAGATGGCCCAACTCAATCGCGACTACGGCATCAACAAGAGCAACTACGACCAGCTCCTGAAGCGGCGCGAATCGGCCAGCATGTCCGTCGAGATGAACGCGCAGTCAGGTATCGCCGACTTCCGCATCATCGATCCGCCGAGCCTGCCGACCAAGCCGTCGGCACCCAACCGACTCCTGCTGTTGCCGCTGGCCGGCCTGGTCGGGCTCGCGGCCGGGTTCGCGCTTACCTTCCTGATCAGTCAGTTGCGCCCGGCGTTCAGTGACGGTCGCGTCCTGCGCGAGGTAACCGGCCTGCCGGTGCTCGGGACGGTGTCGATGCTGAGAACCCCCGAACGTACCCGTGCGCGTCGAACCGGTCTGCTGGCATTCACGAGTGGTCTGGTGGCCTACGCGGGGGCATTTGCAGCGGCCTCGGTGGCGCTCAAGCTGCTTCAGGGTTGAACGGGAAACCATCATGAGTCTTATCGAAAAAGCCGCACAGCGCCTCGACCTGCTCAAGCAGGCTGCAGGCGAGGCTGCAACCGAAGCGCCGGCCAAGACGTCACCGCCCGCGGTCGCGCCCACCGAAGCGGCCTCGGACATTGCAGAAGCACTCGAGGCCGGCGAACGGGGCGCGGACGCGCCCGCGCCTGCCGCGCATTCGTCCGCCGTTCCGCGCACCGCGTCGCACGTGTCGAACGAGGCCGTCTCGCGCGGGGTCGAGATCGATCTGGAGCGCCTGGCGCGCATGGGCATGGTCACGCCAGACCGGCCGCGCAGCGCGATCGCCGAGGAGTTCCGCGTCATCAAGCGCCCGCTGCTGCGCAACGCCACCGCGAACGGTGTCACCGCCATCGACAATGGCAACCTGATCATGGTGACCAGCGCGCTTCCGGGCGAGGGCAAGACCTTCAGCGCCATCAACCTCGCCATCAGCATGGCGATGGAACTGGACTACACCGTGTTGCTGGTCGACGCCGACGTCTCGCGGCCCTCGGTGCTGCGCCAGCTCGGCCTGCCTCCCGAGCGCGGGCTCATGGACGTGCTCGCCGGCGAGGTGAACGACCTCGGCGACGTCATGTTGCGCACGAACATCGAAAAGCTCGCGGTTCTCCCTGCCGGCATGCCGCACCAGCGCGCAACCGAGCTGCTCGCTTCGGAGGGTATGAACCGCCTGCTCGAACAGATGGCCAATCGTTACTCGGATCGGATCATCGTGTTCGATTCCCCTCCGGTGCTTGTCACCACCGAATCGCGCGTGCTTGCCACCCACATGGGGCAAGTGGTGGTCGTAGTCGAGGCCGAGCGGACCACACATGCAACCGTCAAGCAGGCGCTCGCCACCATCGAAGCGTGCCCCGTCAAGCTGATGATGCTCAACAAGTCGCGTGAGCGCGGTCCCGGCTCCTACTACGGTTATGGATATGGTTATGGGTATGGGCAGCAACCGAGTCAGGATGCAGCCTGAGTCGCGCCGGCGGGCACGCCTGCGTGGCCTGCGACTGCTGGCCGTCGCGATCGCTGCGATGGGCGCAACGGCTGCGTCGGCACAGACGGTTCGGGTGACGCCGACGCTCGATGCGCGGCTCACATGGACCGACAATTCCAGCGATACGGGATCGGGCAGCGACGGTGGCGGCGACTTCGTGCTCGAGATCGCACCCGGTGTCCGGGTATCGCGCGACAGCGGTCGTTTCAGCGGGGCACTGAGCGCAAGATTCCGCAATCTGACCTACTCGGACGACAGCAGCCGCAACACCAGTTTTCTCGCCCTGCAAGGCCAGGGACGTGGTGAGATCGAGGCGGTCGACGACTCGCTTTTCGTCGATATGGATGCGTCGATCGCCCGCACCTACTCGTCCGCCTTCGGCCCGCGAATCGTCGGTGACGAATTCAGCACCGACAATGGCAACGAAACCCGGATCTGGTCGCTCGGCCCGCGCTTCCAGTTCCGGCTCGGCGACAGCGCGCGCGGATCGGTACGCTACCGTGCCCGCTGGTTCCAGAGCAGTGGCGACACCCTCGGCGACCAACGCGTCGGGACGTGGAACGCACAGCTTTCCGATCCGTCGGCCTTCCGGCTGTTCGGCTGGGGGCTCGACTACGAGCGCAGCGACACCACCTACAGCGACCGCGCAAACCGCGACGTCATGGAGGAGGCCGGGCGTGGCACGCTTTTCGTCAACCTGTCGCCGCAGTTCCGGCTGCGCGGCATCGCCGGCTACGAGACCAACGACTATGGCGATCTGGGCCGCGACAGCAACAGCATCTACGGCGGCGGTTTCGACTGGTACCCAACCGACCGCACGGCGATCTCCGCCACCGTAGAAAACCGCTTCTTCGGCACCGGCTACGATCTCAGCATCAGCCATCGCATGCCGCGCTCGCTTTGGAGCGTGGCTGTCTCGCGGGATGTCTCCTCGTCACTGAGCGATCTTGCGGGCGGCTTCGTGCTCGACCCGCTGTACCAGATCATCCTCAACAGCCCCGCGTTGATCAATTCATTTCCCAATCTGGCCGACCGCGAACTGGCCGCGCGGCAAATCTACTTCGCGCTCGGCGGTGCCAGCTCGATCCGCAGCAACGCATACTTCGTGCAGCGCTCGGCCACCGCGGCGGTGTCGTTTTACGGCGTCCGCAACGTCCTGTCTTTTTCGCTGCAGCGCTCCGACCGGTCGCGCCTGAACAATCTTAGCGGCTTCGTCATCGGTGACGATTTCCGCGACTTCAGCGACGTCAGGACGACGCTGGCCACTGTTTCCTTCAGCCACCAGCTCTCGGGATACTCCTCGCTCGTCGCCACGGCCACGCGCTCGATCTCCGAGGGCACCGGCACGACTTCGCGCGAAACCCGGCGCATGCTCTATTCGCTTGGGCTCGCGAGCACGCTCGGCCCGAGGACGACCGGCAGCCTCACCTATCGTCACCAGCGCGCGGACGGCGATGCGACGGATTTCACCGAGAACTCCATCACCGCAGCCGTCAGCATGAGCTTCTGACCGGATCCCAAGATGTACGAATCATTCTTCAAACTGCGCAGCAAGCCCTTCCAGCTCAACCCGGATCCCGCTTTCTTCTATGCGAGCCGCGGGCACCGGCGCGCGATGGCCTACCTCGAATACGGCCTGCACCAGAGCGAGGGCTTCATCGTCATCACCGGCGAAATCGGCGCGGGCAAGACCACGATCGTGCGCAGCCTGCTCGAGCGCCTCGACGCCGACAAGGTCGTCGCCGCCAACCTGGTCAGCACCCAGATCGACGCCAACGACGTCCTGCGCATGGTCGCCGCGGCCTTCGGCGTGCCCACGCGCACGCTCGACAAGGCCGGCCTGCTGCTGGCGCTGGAGACCTTTCTCGTGTCGGTGACCGCCTCCGGCAAGCGCGCGCTGCTGATCGTCGACGAAGCGCAGAACCTTACGCCCGCGGCCGTGGAAGAGCTGCGCATGCTGTCGAACTTCCAGCTCGAGGACCACGCCCTGCTGCAGAGCTTCCTGGTGGGGCAGCCCGAATTCCGCGACATCATGCAGAGCGCGGAGATGCAGCAACTGCGCCAGCGCGTGATCGCCTCCTTCCACCTCGGTCCGCTCGACGCGCAGGAGACGCGCGCCTACATCGAACACCGCCTCGGCCGTGTCGGCTGGGACAAGGACCCCGCGTTCGAGCCCGCCGCGTTTACCGCGATCTACGGCTACAGCGGCGGCATCCCGCGGCGCATCAACACCTTGTGCGATCGCCTGCTGCTCGCCGCCTTCCTCGCCGAACGCCACGAGATCACCGATGCCCACGTGCGCGAGGTGATCGAAGAGCTGAAGGAGGAGTTCGCCTCGCCCGGCGCCAAGCCGGTGCATACCCGCCCGCAGGCTTCAGGCAAGGGTGCAACTGCGCTCGATCAGGCGGTGCTGAGCGATCTCGCACTCGATCGCCTGCAGGTGTCGCCCGAGGTGGCCGAGCAGGTCGCCGGCATGGCCGCCAATTTCGACGTCAAACGCATCGAGGCCAGGCTGGCGGGGCTCGAGCAGTCGGTGTCGGCAACGCTCGGCGTACTCAACCAGTTGCTGCAGGCGGTGCGCCGCGATACGCCGGCGGGAGAGAAGAGCCAGTGAGCGCGCCCATGCCGACCGCCCCGGTGATCTGCGTGGTCGGCGCGCGGCCGAACTACATGAAGGTCGCGCCCATCATCCGCGCCTTCGCCGAGCACCAGCCGCCGATCCGCACGCTGCTCGTGCACACCGGCCAGCATTACGACCCGGCGATGAAGGATCGCCTGTTCGCCGATCTCGGCCTGCCCGAACCGGAGGTCAATCTCGCCGTCGGCTCCGGCTCGCATGCGGTGCAGACGGCCGAGGTGATGAAGCGCTTCGAGCCCATCATCGACGCGCACGGCGCCCGCGCGGTGCTGGTGGTGGGCGACGTCAATTCCACGCTCGCCTGCGCGCTGGTCGCGGCCAAGCGCCACATCCCGGTGGTGCATGTCGAATCCGGCCTGCGCAGCTACGACCGGCGCATGCCCGAAGAGATCAACCGCATCCTCACCGACCAGATCTCCGACCTGCTCTACACCACCGAACGCAGCGCCCACGACAACCTCGCGCGCGAGGGCATTTCCCCCGCGCGTGCGGTCTTCGTCGGCAACGTCATGATCGACAGCCTGCACGCGAGCCTGCCCAAGGCGGTGCCGGCGGCCGAGCTGCTCGCAGCCGCCAGCCTGGACCCGGCCCGCATCGCCGGCGGCTACGGCGTGGTGACCCTGCATCGCCCATCGAACGTCGACAATGCGGACACGCTCGGCCCGATCATCGAGGCCCTGCGCGAGATCGCGCATCGGCTGCCGCTCGTCATCGCCCTGCACCCGCGCACGCGCAACAACCTCGAGCGCTTCGGCATGCTCGAACGGCTCGACACCCCCGGATTCCTGATCCTGCCGCCGCAGGGCTACCTCGAGATGCTCGGGCTGATGTCCGGGGCGAAGGTGGTCCTCACCGACTCCGGCGGCATCCAGGAGGAAACCACCGCGCTCGGCGTACCCTGCCTGACCATCCGCGAGAACACCGAGCGCCCGATCACGGTGGAGCAGGGCACCAACACGCTGATCGGCATCGATCCGACAGCCCTGATCGAGGCCGCCGGCGCCATCCTCGCCACCGGCGGCAAGGCCGGGCGCGTGCCGGAATTCTGGGACGGCCGCACGGCCGAGCGCATCGCCAGCCATCTGTCCCGCTGGCTCGACGAGCACGAGGCGGGCAGCCGGCGACCATGACAATCCCGATCATCAACGCCCTCACCATCGACGTCGAAGACTACTTTCAGGTCTCCGCCCTGGCGCCGCATTTCCCCCGTAATACCTGGGACGACGTTCCGTGCCGGGTCGAGCGCAACGTCGATCGCATTCTCGAGTTGCTCGACGGGCACGGTGCACACGCCACCTTCTTCACCCTGGGCTGGGTCGCCGAGCGCTATCCGCTGCTCGTGCGCCGCATCGTCGGTGGCGGCCACGAGATCGCCAGCCACGGCTATGCCCACGAACGCGCCAGTGCGCTCAGCCCCAAGGCTTTCACCGCAGACATCACGCTGGCGAAGGCCGTGCTGGAGGACATCACCGGCCAGCCGGTCGCGGGATACCGCGCGCCGAGCTTTTCCATCGGCAAGGCCAACCTGTGGGCGCACGACTGCATCGCCGAGGTCGGCTACAGCTACAGTTCGAGCGTCTACCCGGTCAAGCACGACCACTACGGCATTCCCGATGCGCCGCGCTTCCCGTGGCGGCTCGACAACGGCCTGATCGAGATCCCGGT
>JBFGZP010000043.1:0-15625 GCA_041586695.1 Thauera sp. | reverse complement strand
CACCATTGCCGGCAAGCTTACTTCTTCAGGCTGAGAACGTAGGCCGCCAGGATGTGAACCTTGTCCTCACCGAGAAACTCGCCGAACGCCGGCATCTGGTTGTTACGGCCGTTGTTGATTGTCTCGGTGATGCTCGCCTCGGACGAGCCGTAGAGCCAGGCCTTGTTGCCGAGGTTGGGCGCGCCGAGCATCGGGTTGCCGCCGGCATCGGCACCGTGGCAGGCGACGCAGTTGGCGGCGAACACCTCCTTGCCGCGCTGGGCGCGCAGTGAGTCGTGCGCGAGACCGGACAGCGAACGCACGTAGTTGGCGACGTCCTTGACCCCCTCGCCCCCCAGCGCCGGACCGAGCGCGGGCATCACGCCCATACGTCCATCAAGGATGGTGGTCTTGATCGCCTCGGGCTCGCCGCCCCACTGCCATTCGTCATCGGTCAGGTTGGGAAAGCCCTTCGCACCCTGCGCCGCCGAGCCATGACACTGCGCGCAATAGGTCAGGAACATGCGCTGGCCCATGGCCCTGGCTTCGGGGTCGGCGGCCACCGCCATCAGGTCCATGTCCTTGTACCTGGCGAAGATCGGCCCGTACTTTTCGTCGGCCATCTGCATTTCGGCCTGGTACTGACTCAACTGACCGCGCTTCTCGTTCACGTTGCCGAAGCCGGGATAGATCGCCAGATACACGATCGAAAAGACGATCGTGATCCAGAACAGGTACAGCCACCAGCGCGGCAAGGGGTTGTTGTACTCGGCGAGGTCCTCGTCCCACACGTGGCCGTGCAGTTCCACCGGACCCTCCTTGCGTTTGGTCATGTTCGACACCAGCACGAACACACAGAACAGGATGGACAGGGCCACCAGCACCATCACATACATGTTCCAGAAACCGCTGATAAAGTCAGCCATTCTTCTTTCCTTCCATGTCGTCCCCGTCGCCGTCGGCGGCAGGGAGGTCGTCATCGGTCAGGGGCAGACGCGCCGCCTCGTCGAAACCGGCCTTGGCGTGCTTGCTGTAGGCCCAGGCGCAAATGCCCAGAAAGCAGATCAGCCCGAGGACGGTGATGAGACTTCTCAGATCGTTGATATCCACGACGCCCGGCCCTCACCTTACGTTATGCAGCGCCTTGCCCAGCCCTTGCAGGTAGGCGACCACGGCATCGAGCTCGCTCTTGCCCTCGAGCGCGGCCGGCGCGGCGGCGATCTCTTCGTCGCTGTACTTGTGCAGCCCGACCTTGTTGAGCGCGCGCATCCTGTCCTGGATACCCCAGTCCCCGATCGGCCGGTCGAGCCAGGGGAAGGCCGGCATGTTGGACTCGGGCACGACGTCGCGCGGGTTGATCAGGTGAACACGCTGCCACTCGTCGGAGTAGCGGCCACCGACACGAGCCAGATCCGGGCCGGTGCGCTTGGAGCCCCACTGGAACGGATGGTCGTAGATGGACTCGCCAGCCACCGAATAGTGCCCGTAACGCTCGGTCTCGGCGCGAAACGGACGGATCATCTGCGAATGGCAGTTGTAGCAGCCTTCGCGCTGGTAGATGTCACGGCCGACCAGATGCAAGGGTTCGTAGGGCTTGACGTCGAGCTTGTTGCCCTGCTGGTCGATCGCGGTCGTCGTCGAGTGCTGGAAGAACAGCGGCACGATTTCCACCAGACCGCCGATGCTGACGGTGAGCAGCGTCAGCACGATCATCAGGAAGACGTTGCGTTCGATCTTTTCGTGTTTCGATTGGGCCATGTTCTTTTTCTCCGCTTAGGCGTGGGCGACCGTCGGTGCGAGCACCGGGGCGTCGTAGGCCTTCTGGCCGGCGATGGTCTTCACCATGTTGTAGAACATGATGAACATGCCGCTCAGGAAAAGGATGCCGCCGACCAGGCGGATGGTCCAGAACGGGTAGCTGGCCTTGACGCTCTCGACGAAGGCGTAGGTCAGCGTCCCGTCCGCGTTGGTCGCGCGCCACATCAGGCCCTGCATCACGCCGGCGATCCACATCGAGGCGATGTAGAGGACGACACCGATGGTGGCGATCCAGAAGTGGGTGTTGATCAGCTTCACGCTGTACATCTCCGCCCTGCCGTAGAGGCGCGGCAGCAGGTAGTAGATCGAGCCGATCGAGATCATCGCCACCCAGCCGAGCGCGCCGGAGTGCACGTGGCCGATCGTCCAGTCGGTGTAGTGCGACAGCGCATTGACCGTCTTCACCGCCATCATCGGGCCTTCGAAGGTCGACATGCCGTAGAAGGACAGGGCGGTGATGAGGAACTTCAGAATCGGATCGGTGCGAAGCTTATGCCACGCGCCCGAAAGGGTCATGATGCCGTTGATCATGCCACCCCAGGACGGCGCCAGCAGAATCAGCGAGAACACCATGCCGACGGACTGGGTCCAGTCGGGCAGCGCGGTGTAGTGCAGGTGGTGCGGACCGGCCCACATGTAGGTGAAGATCAGTGCCCAGAAGTGCACCACCGACAGGCGATAGGAATACACCGGACGCCCGGCCTGCTTCGGAACGAAGTAGTACATCATGCCGAGGAAGCCGGCGGTGAGGAAGAAGCCGACAGCGTTGTGGCCGTACCACCACTGCACCATCGCATCCTGCACGCCGGCGTAGGCCGAGTAGGACTTCATGCCGGTCAGCGACACCGGAATCGCCGCGCTGTTGACGATGTGCAGCAACGCAACGGTGAGAATGAAGCCGCCGAAGAACCAGTTGGCGACATAGATGTGCGACACCTTGCGCTTGGCGATCGTGCCGAAGAAGACGATGGCGTAGGAAATCCAGACGACGGCGATCAGCAGGTCGATCGGCCACTCGAGCTCGGCGTATTCCTTGCTCTGGGTGTAACCCAGGGGCAGGGTGATCGCAGCGAGCACGATGACGAGTTGCCAGCCCCAGAAGGTGAATGCCGCCAGCGCGGGGGCGAACAGCCGCGTATGACAGGTACGCTGGACAACGTAATACGAGGTCGCGAACAGCGCACAGCCGCCGAAGGCGAAGATCACGGCGTTGGTATGCAGCGGACGGATCCTGCCGAAATGCAGGAATTCGTGCACGTTCAGTTCGGGCCACACGAGCTGCGCGGCGGCGACGACGCCCACCAGCATGCCCACGATCCCCCATACCACCGTCATGATGGCGAACTGCCGCACGACTTTATAGCTATAAGTCGCCTGCGATTGCATGTGAGTCACCTCTTGGTTTCAAAAAGCCTTTTTCTTGAGCAACGCCAGCCGATCGCATCCAAAACCGTGCCCCGGTAACGTCGGCGGGAAGAATACGCCGCGAGCGGAATCTCAATTTGATACGGATCAACATTGTATTGCACTGCCGCAGGGTGCGAAAGCGAGAACATGACACTTCGCACCAGTCCGGGGCATGGAGACGCAGCATCCGCCATTTGGCACCGGGGGAGGCGCAGGAGCCGTAGACAAAAAAAAGGGTGCGAATGAACGCACCCCCAACCCCAACAGAGAGACAAAAGCCCTGCGGCCACCGGCCGCGCTTGTCGCCGGCCTGCAACCAAAATCCATACGCGCATATTGCCTTTTCCACCGGCACCCGCCTTTGATGCAGATCAAAGGCGCCCGCGATCGTTCGCACTTTTCGCCTCTTCCGCGCCCGCGTCAGCGGCCGCGTCCGTCTTCCCGCCATCCTCGACCTCGGCTGGCAAATCGTCACGGTCGTCCATCAGCAGGCGATAGGCCGGCCCTTCGAGGTCGTCGTACTGCCCGCTGCGCAGCGACCACCAGAACAGCCCGCCGATGATGAAGACGAGAACCACCGACAGGGGAATCAACAGGTAAAGGCTTTCCATCCGCGCTCCTCAGGGTCCGCGTGGCGCGCGCTGCAAGCGCATCGCATTGAGCACCACCAGAAGCGAACTGCCGGCCATGCCGATGCCGGCCATCCAGGGGGTGATCAGGCCGGCCATCGCCAGCGGAACCGAGGTCAAATTGTAGGCGAAGGACCACCACAGGTTCTGGCGGATGATCTTCAGCGTCTTGCGCGACAGCACGATGCCGCGTCCGAGGCTGTGCAGATTCTCGTTCAGCAGCACGATGTCGGCCTGGTTCCGGGCCAGGTCCGTGCCACCGCCCATCGCCACGGAAACATGGGCCTGGGCGAGCACCGGGGCATCATTGACGCCGTCGCCCACCATCGCCACCACAGACTCGGGCGCCCGCTGCAGGCCGACGATGTGCGCCTGCTTGCCCTGCGGCGTCATCGAAGCATGGGCATCGGCAATCCCGAGCGCTGCGGCAACGCCGGCGACCGCCGCCGGCGCGTCGCCCGACAGCAAGCTCAGCCGCGCGCCGTCGCGGCCGAGCTGCGCGATCAGCGCCGGCGCTTCGGCGCGCTGCACGTCGGCGAGTCGGAACAAACCCAGCCAGCCCTGCTCGCTCCCGAGGGCGACGACCGAACCGCCCCGCGCGCCGAAGTCGGCGAGCGCGGCCGGAACGGGCTGGCCCAGGCAGGCGGCGACATAATCGGGCCGTCCGATCCACATCGTCTCGCCATCGACGCTTCCCTGCATGCCCCGGCCGGTCTCCGCCTGAACGCCCTCCACCCTCGGCAGGCTCAGGCCTTGCGCCGCCTCGCACAGGCCGGCCGCCACCGGGTGCTCGGAGCCCTGCTCGATCGCCGCCGCCAGTGCGCGCAACTCCGCCTCGCTGCGGGCACCGATGGGCAGCACCTGCTCGAGCGTCATGCGCCCGTAGGTGAGCGTGCCGGTCTTGTCGAACACGAAGTGGTTCGCTCGCGCCAGCGTCTCGATGGCGTGCCCGCGCGTCACCAGCACACCGATGCGGGCGAGCGCATCCGTGGCAACGGTGAGCGCGGTCGGCGTCGCCAGCGACAGCGCGCACGGACAGGCCACCACCAGTACCGACACGAACACCCATAGCGCGCGCTGCGGATCGATGACGAACCACGTCACGCCCGTAATCGCGGCGAGCACGAGCAGGACGACGATGAAATACGTCGCGACCCGGTCGGACAGGGCCGCGATGTGCGGCTTTTCGGTGGCCGCGCGCTCCATCAGGCGGCGGATGGCCGCCAGCCGGGTAGCATCGCCGACCTGCTCGACGCGCAACAGCAGCGGGCTGGAGATATTGATGCTGCCGCCGGTCAGCCGCTCGCCCGCGAACTTGGGCACCGGCCGGCTCTCGCCGGTCAGCAGGGCCTCGTTGACCTCTCCGCGGCCATCGACCACGACGCCATCGGCCGGGATGACCTCGCCCGGGCGCACGCGCAGCACATCACCCGGCGCCAGCTGCGAGGTCGGCACGCGCTCACTGTCCTGTTGCTCGGGCCAGCCGGCAAGCCGCTCGGCGAACGAGGGCAGTACCTTGCCCAGCTCCTCCACCCCGCGCACCGCCTTCTGGCGCGCGATCATCTCCAGGTAGCGCCCGCCGAGCAGGAAGAAGACGAACATCGTCACCGAATCGAAATAGACTTCGGGCCCGTCGGTGAGCGTCGCCCACAGGCTGGCGAGGAAGGCACTGCCCACCCCGAGCGCCACCGGCACGTCCATGCCGAGGCGGCGCAGGCGGACATCGCGCCAGGCGCGCTGGAAGAAGGGCGCTGCCGAATACAGTACCACCGGCAGCGTCAGCAGCAGGCTCGCCCAGCGCAGCAGGAGCTCGATGTCCCAGGTAAGCTCGCCCTCGCCCGCCACATAGACGGGAAAGGCGTACATCATCACCTGCATCATGCCGAAGCCGGCGACGAACACCCGCCACAGCATCGAGCGCCGCTCCTTGTGGGCGATCTGCTCGGAGCGCTCGGCATCGTAAGGATAGGCGCGGTAGCCGATGGCCTGGATCGCGCCGAGGATGTCGGAGAGCTTGATCCTGCGCTCGTCCCAGCGCACGCGGGCGCGGCGGGTGGCGTAGTTGATCTCGATCGCCGACACGCCCTGCTGGCGCGCGACGTGCCTTTCGTTCAGCCACACGCAGGCGGCGCAGGTGATGCCTTCGAGGATCAGTGACGCTTCGCGCTCGTGCTCGCCGACCGGGCGCACGAAGCTTTTCTGGAAGTCCGGGTGATCGAACAGGCCGAGTTCCTGCAACTCGGCGGGCATCGCCTCGCGTCGCGTCTCGGGCATCGCATCGCGGTGGCGGTAGTAGTCGACCAGGCCGCTATCGACGATGGATTGCGCCACCGCCTCGCAGCCGACGCAGCACATGCGCCGGTCGCGGCCGTCGATGCGCACGTAGTGGCGCGTCGACGGCGGCACCGGCAGGCCGCAGTGATAGCAGTCGGCGTCAGCCGCGGAGGCGGCCGCGGGCGCAATCGGTTCGGCAGTGTTCATCGGCGGCGATGCAAAGCCGCCCCGGCCGGCGGTGCCGACCGGGGCGGTCGAATGGGATGCGCACTTTTAGCACATTTCCCCAGCTCCCGGCCATCGCACTGCAGCATGCCCCCAGTGCCGCTGCAGCCCCGCCGGCACGCTGCTTACTTGGCCGCCATGCGGATCGCGCCGTCGAGGCGGATGACCTCGCCGTTGAGGTAGGCATTCTCGATGATGTGCCGCACCAGGGCGGCGAACTCGCCCGGCCTGCCCAGGCGCGAGGGGAAGGGAACCATCTTGCCCAGCGAGTCCTGCACGTCCTGCGGCATGCCCATCAGCATCGGGGTTTCCATGATGCCGGGGGCGATGGTCATGACGCGGATGCCGAAGCGCGACAGCTCCCGCGCCACCGGCAGTGTCAGGCCGACCACGCCGGCCTTGGACGAGGCGTAGCCGGCCTGGCCGACCTGGCCGTCGAACGCTGCCACCGACGCGGTGTTGACGATCACCCCACGCTCACCGCCTTCGTTCGCGGCGGCCTTGCTCATGACGTCGGACGCCAGCCGGATCATGTTGAAGGTGCCGATCAGGTTGATGCTCACGGTGCGTGCAAAGGATTCCAGCCGGTGCGGGCCTTCGCGCCCGACCACCTTCTCGGCCGGCGCCACGCCGGCACAGCCGATGAGCCCGTTCAAGCCGCCGAAGCCCGACACGGCACGGTCGATTGCCGCCTTCGCGCTGGCCTCGTCGGTGACATCGGTGGCAACGAAGGCCGCCGCGGCACCGAGCTCGTCGGCCATGGCCTCGCCCGCGTCCTTGTTTACGTCGGCCAGTACCACCTTGCCGCCCGCTTCCACCAGCATGCGCGCGGTGGCCGCTCCCAGCCCGGAGCCACCGCCGGTCACGACGAATACGCCATTTTCGATTTGCATTGCCATCCTCCTTGTCGATCAGCCGGATATCCGGATGTCAGCCGCGCACCATAATTACAGTTGACGTAAACGTCAACTCCGTACAGCAACGCCGGCTGGCTCACCCGCCTCTTGTTGCACCTGCAGTTTCACGCCCGCACGCAAGCGCGCGACGATGCCGACGCACCAGGCGAAGAACACTGCCAGCACCACCCCTTCCAGCAGCATCGCCGCCTGCACGCCGATCTGCGCCGCGAGCAGGCCGGCGAGCAGACCGCCGATGGCGTCGAGGCCGAAACGGGTCGAACTGAAGAACGACACCACCCGCCCGCGCAGGTGGTCGGGCGCGAGACTCTGCAGCAACACGTTCACCGCCACATTGCAGCTCGAGATACCGAAGCCGACCGCGGCCATGGCCGCCAGCGCCACGGCGACATGGCGGTTATAGGCGAAGACCAGCAAGCCGAGCGCGCTCACCGCGGCGCCGCCCACCACCACCTTCACCAAGCCGGGCAGTCGCTGACGCAGCGCCAGCAAGACCGTCCCGGCAAAGGCGCCCGCCCCCGCTGCGCCCCACAGCCAGCCGAGCATGCGTGCATCGCCGCCGAAGACGTCCTTGGCGAACACCGGCAGCAGCACCGCATAGCTCGAGGCGGTGACATTCACCACTGCCAGGATGAAGATCAGCATGCGCATCGGGTACTCGGTCCACACGTAGCGCAAGCCTTCCCGGAACACCGCTGCGGTCGAACCGGTCGCGCGCGGCTGGGCGTCGACGCGGATGCGCCACACGCCGAATGCCAGCGCGGAGAAGGACAGCGCGTTGAGCGCGAAGCAGGCCGCTTCCGAGCTGACGCCGAGCAGCAGCCCGGCGAGCGGCGGGCCGATGAAGCGCCCGGAGTTGAACGCCATGGCGTTTAGCGCCAGCGCATTGGGCAAATCCTCGCGCTTGCCGACAAAGACACTTATCTGGCTCTGGCGCAAGGGCGTGTCGAAGGCGTTGAGGACGCCGAGCAAGGCCGACATCGCCACGATCAGCGTCGGTCCGATCGCATCGAACGCGGTGAGAACGGCGAGCGCCAGGGCCTGCAACGCCAGCAGGCCCTGCACGATGATCAACAGCCTGCGTTTGTCCTTGCGGTCGATCCAGGCCCCCGCCAGCGGCGCCACCAGCAACATCGGCAGCAGCGCGGCGAAGGTGGCAACGCCGAGCAGCGCCACCGAGCCGGTGAGGCGATAGACCAGCCAGGACAGGGCCACCTGCTGGATCCAGGTGCCCAGAATCGACACCACCTGACCGCTGAAGTAGAAACGGAAGTTGCGATGCCCGAGCGCGCGAATCGGCCGGGGCAATGGCCGCCGGGCGACGCCGGCTTCAGCTGGCGACAATCGGTGCGCCACCTGCATCGTCGAGGTCGAGATCGACCATCAGCTCGTTGGCGAGCGCCTCGAGATCGTCGCGCAGGGTGTCGAGCGAGGTCTCGGCCGGCACGCCGAGTTCGGCGCGCGCGCGAAACAGGAACTCGCCGGACATCGACGCGCTCTCGCACTCGGTCTCCAGCGCCTCGATGCTCACCCCATGACGCGCCAGCACGGCGGAGATGTCACGCACGATGCCCGGACGATCGTGGCCGACGAGATCGAGTTGCACCGTGCGGACTGCCTGCGCGGGTGACACCCGGCCGCGTTCGATCGTCAGCCGCAGGCCCTCGGTTTCGAGCCCGCGCAGCGCGGCCTCGAGTCCGGCGGCAGCGTCCTCTGCGACCTCCAGCCGCACCACGCCGGCGAACTGGCCTGCCAGCTGCGTCATGCGGCTTTCCATCCAGTTCGCCCCGGCCGCGCTCGCGCGCGCCGCGACCGCGCTCACCAGCCCGGGGCGGTCGGGTCCGATCAGCGTCAGTACCAGCGATGTCTTCATGAGTGCTCCCCCTTGGTCCGCGACAGAAACGCGATGGTAAGCCAAGCGCGGCCGAAACGGTGCCCACGGCGGGGTCAAAGGACGAGCGACACGCCCTTCGGGTGAAAGGCCTCGTAGCGCCGTGCGCGCTGATCCTCCTGCTCGCTCCAGGCCGCGGTGGTCGTGGTCAGATAATTGAAATAGAGGCGCGGCTTGCCCGGACCGGCATGGGCCTCGAGCAGCAGATCGATGCAGCGCGCATGCGGGTGGCGGAAGATGGCGCCGCTGGTCGACACCAGGTAATGCGTGCAACTGAGCTTGGCGAGCAGCGACTCGCTGATGTTGGCGATGCTGCCATGGTGAGGCAGCTTGAAGCCGTTGATCGACAGCCTGGCGCCGGGCGCCGGCAGCAGGCGGTCGATCGAGGCCTCGAGCACCGACGGCCAGGCGTCGCCCGCCAGCAGCAGGCGCACCTCGGGCTTGTCGGCCGGATACTCCAGCAGCACGGCGATGCTGCTGCCGTTGGCAGGGCTCGCATCGCCGCCCATGGGCGCATCGGCACCGGGTTCGCCACCACCCCCGCCGAGCGTGTCCTCCAGGCCGGCGGCGAGATCGCGATCATCGGCCGCGGGCACTTCGAATCGGCCCTGCATCGCGGCCTCGTCGTCCACAGCGCCGAGCACGTCACCAAGCGGTCGCAGGCTGCGGCTCTCCTCCAGCTTGCGCCGCAGCGAAGCCTCGTCGCCCGAGGCGATCCGCGCCTTGCGCAGTTCGGCCGCCCACTTGTCCTTGAGTTCGAGCAGGCGCTCGAAATCGGGCGACAGCAGGGTGAGCCGGCAGTTGCCGGGCAGTTCCACCGCCGGCAGGCTGTCGGTGCTGCGGTCGATCGCGGCCAGCCCGCGATGAAAGCCGAGATTCCACACCGGCACGCCGGCGCGCGTCTCGTAGTCGGCGATGAGCATGCCGAGGATCTCGCCCTGCAAAGCGCCCAGCGCCTGTCCGGCGGGATCCGGGACCTTGTTGAGCTGGTCGCGGCCGTTGAACCAGATGCGCTCGAAGCGGCACTGCAGCGCATCGGCGTCGAGCAGCAAGCGGATCACGCCCTCGATGTGATCCGCATCGATGTGCGTGATCAGCAGCAGATCGAAGTGGCGTTCGCCGGGCGGCAGGTGCAGGATGCGTTCGCGCAGCGCCGGGTAGCCGTGCGCCGGACCGCCGTCGATCAGGATTCGTCGAACCTGTTTCCCGCTGCCGTACTCGATCCACAGGCAATCACCGTGCGCAGCCGGCAGCATCTCGATGCGGAACATCGCCTCCTCCTTTCAAGCCGCGCCGGGCGCCGGGCGCGGCAGCGGCGTCAGGTGCCATTCGGCGTCGCCGAGGGCCACCAGGCACAGCGCCATCAGGTAGCCCCGCGCCAGCATGCGTCGGCGCACCCGGCGCATCACGGTGCCGAAATCCGCCCGCGGATCGTCCACCGAGACCAGTTGTTCGACCACTTCGCGAGCCAAAGGAGCGGCGTGGCGGCCGAGAATCTGCGCCAGCGTGCCGAGCACGATCGAGGTCTTCAGCTGCTGAAACTCGCGCACCAGATGAACGTAGCCGAGTTCGGACTGCGCACCCGTGCGGCAACCGAGCAGCAGCAGGATGGGTCCGGGATCTCGCCCGTCCGGGTTCACATACTCGCGCCGGATCTGGCCGCGCCGCAGCCGTACCAGATCGGTACCGAGCGCCTCGTCGCCGATCTCGAGGAAGTCTTCGACCGCCTCGACGTCGTGGTGCGGCAGCGCGACGAGCAGCGGTGGATAGTGCTTGACCGCGTCGAACCACTCGTCCCAGTGATGGGCGAGCAGCGGTTTCGCCACCGCGCGCTGGAGCGCGGCCCAGGTAGCCTCGCGCTCGTCGGCGGGCACGCGATGGCTGCTGGCGAACAGCACCGAATCGATCGCCGGCAGGCTGCGGCGCCCGGGCCGCGGCGCCGAGACATTCGCGGCGTCCGTCGGGTCGAGCCGCTCGATGACCTTCTGCAGCGACCAGAACCCGAGCGGGCAGATCGTCCCCGCCCGCCGCCGCTCGTCCGCCGACAAGGGCAGCGTCCCGCAGGCCGGGCAGGCGCGCGCCTGCGGTTCCAGCGCGGCCAGCCAGCCTGGGCAAAGCCGCGCAGCGTCGGCCGGATAGCCGCGGTCATAGACGAACTCGAGCGGCAGATAGGTATCCGGGTCGAGATTGAGCAGCTGGATGCGTTCGCCCGGATCCTTGAAGCCCTGGCGCTCGAGCTGGTTGTACAGACCGGCGCCATAGCGCGCCATGTCGCGCAGCAACACCCGCACGTCCTCGTCGTCGACATCGAGCACTTGCTCGGCGCCGGGCTCGGGCCGCAGTGCGCGCCGGCGCACAAGGGACTTCTCGGTGGCGAACAGGATGTCGTTGAGGACGTCGATCGCCTTGTCGGCGCGCCTGAGCATGTAGCTTCGTCCGCCCGTGCCGCCGAAAACGCGCAGGCTCGAATCCCCCTGCGCATCCGCGGCACCGGCGGCGGTCGCTTGCCCTGTGCCGAACACCAGCGTGGCATCGCACGGCAGCGAATCGGGCAGCTCGATGACCTGGCGACGGCTGAGCTGCACGCGCAGCCGCGGCTTGTCGCGCGCCGTTTCGGCTTCACCCGGCGCCAGCACCGCGGCCTCCACCTGCACGACTTCGAATGCGCGTCCGCGATAGCGGAACATGATCTCGGCGCTGACGAAGCGCTCCCCTTCCGGCACATGCAGGCGCAGGTCGCAGTCGTTGCTGCGCGCGCTGCGGTCGGCCGGCAGCACCATGAGTTTGCGGTCGCTCTGGTCGCCCCAGCACAGTTCCACCGACAGCTGAAGCCCCTCGGGCGGGATGTCGACGCGCTGGATCGGCAACTCGGCGACCGCCGCGCGCTCCGGCTCGGGCAGGCCGATCCAGCAGCGGATGAGGTTGTCGGCGCCGGCGACGAAGCTGCAGCGCTGGCGCCCGTCGTGAAAGATCTGGGCCTGAACGGCGCGCTCCTCCTCCGGCGACGACTGCTGTTGCTGTCCGTGCTGTTGCTGCGCGTCGTCGTCCTGCCCGGAACCGCCGCCCGGCGCCGCCGGGCGGTTGCGCTCGATCGTGCCCTCGAAGCCCGCACCATCGGCCCGGCCGAGCCCCTGCCTGTCCGCATCGACCTCGGCGAACAGATCCGTACCTTCGTCATCGGGCGTGATGAAGCCGAAACCCCTCGATTCGCCGGGCCCCGGCAGCGGTCGCGCCGCGGCGGCGGCGTCGGTGCCGGCCACGCCGCTGTCGCCGGTGGCGGGCGGCGGCGCCATCGCCTGATGCGGCGAATCGTCGATCAACTCGACGCGCCCGACGCCGCCCGCGCCCGGCCCCGCGCCGCGAAACGGCGAGCCGCCTCGTCCGGCCTGGCAGTCCGCCGCCATGCCGATCAGGCGGGCGAGGCGCAGGCGCTCGATGACCGGCCGTTGCGGCACGAGCAGCGCGCCGATGTCGTGGATCAGCACCTGCGCCGGCTCCCGGGCAAGGATCCACGCCAGCTGGCCGTCGTCGAAGCGGGGCTGCACGTCGTGCAACTGCGTTTCGACCAGCTCCGGAATCGGTGCGTCGACGCGAAACGCTTCCGGCAGCGCGACCGGACCGAAGCCAGGCGGCTCGTCGGCCACGGCCGAGCCTTCGGCATCGGCAATGCCGGTGGCCGCCCACACGGTCAGGCGCACCAGTCGCGCCGAGGGGGGCTCGGGCGCACCGGCCGCCTGCAGCGCGTCGACTTCGTCCAGCACCTCCAGCAAATGCTGGCGCAAGCGCGCGGGTACCGGCCGGACGGCGGCGATTGCATCGTAGGCCGCCCAAGGACTGCCCCAGAACAGCTCGGGCTCGGGCTCGTCGCCGGCGAAGATCGCGTCGAGGGCATCGAACCATCCCAGCCGGGCGAGCACCAACGCCCGCCAGAAGGGCGCATCGGCCAACGCGTCCTGCCCCAGCGGCGGCACATCGGCCGGGCTCAACCCCGCATCCTCGACCGCCATCGCCGCCAGCCAGCGAAAGCCGGCGCCCCCATCGTCGTGCGCCTGCTCCAGCAGCGGCCGGATGCGCTCCGGGTCGGCCACACGGTCGAGCGCCGCCGCAATCGCGTCGCGGTCGGGCTCGGCCGGATCGCGCACCATCGTCCGCAGACGCCCGCGCAGCGAGCGCAGCGGAATCCGCGCCGCCAGCTCGAGCGCCGCCAGCTTTTCGGGGGCGCCTGCGGGCGCCGTCGCGACCACGTCCCAGGCGGCCTCGGCCACCCTGCGCCAGCCCTCGGGGCCGAGCGGAAAGCAGGCCGCCGCATCGAGCGCGGCGACACGCACCCGCGGTTCGGGATCGGCCCGGCCGACCGCGAGCAGCGGGTCCAGCCATTCGTTTTCGATAGGTACGATCATGGGTCCCTTGCGGTTGGATGCTCGCGTCCGGGGCCACCTCCCGGACGCCGACGCGCTCAACCCGTCAGCAGCTCGGGCACGTAGGTCTGCAGTCGATGGCCGAGCAGCGCGCCGGCGTGCCGGCCCAGCACCTCGATTTCGGCCTTGCCGAGGCGTTGAAGGTTGGTCCTGATCGTCGACGCGAAGGCCGCGTCCCCAGCCTGCGCCTGCCCTTCCTCGCTGTCGATCGAGAACCACACCGGCTTTGCGCCGCCGGGCTTGGCGGCATTGAGCTCGAGGCGCTTGAACTGCAGCCCGCGTACCTGCTCCATGAGGACGCTGATCGCCTCGACGAGAACGGCGGTGCCGGCCTCCGTGGGCCGTTCGTCGATCGCGAAGGGTTTGCCGGCGTCGCTGACGATGAGGTAATCGAGCGCGTTGCGCTTGCGCAGCAGCGGATTGACGGCGAGATTGTCATAGACCCCACCGTCGGTCAGGCTGACGTACTCCACCCCGGCGGCCGGATACTCGGCCTGATCGATCCGCAGCGGCGGGAACACCGGGGGAAACGCCGACGACGCCGACACCGCCCGGCTCAGGCGGAAATCGTGCGCCGGCACCACGCCGAGTTCCCATTCGCCCATCTCAGCCGGCCCGCCGCCACCGGTGACGAAGAAGAACATGTTGCCGGTCGCCAGATTGGTGGCATTCAGGTATAGCCGCGGGCCGCCCTTAAGCGAGCCGAGCGAGCGCTTGCCGTAGAGGTCGCGCTCGTAGGTGCCGGCAAGCTTGTCGAGGCGGCTGCTGAAGGGGTCGAGCAGACCACCGATGACCGACGACACCGCGATCGACGTATTGCGCAGGTAGTGCTCGAGCTTGTCGAGCGCATCGTCCTCGCCCCAGTGGCTGGCCAGGAACGCGCCCGCGATGCTGCCGCCGCTGACGCAGGTGAGGAGATCGACCTTCCACAGCAAGCCGAGCTGCTGCAGCTTGCGGAAGGTCCCCAGATGAAAGCCGGCGGCGCGAAAGCCGCCCCCCGACAAGGCCAGACCGACGCGCTTGTTCTTGCCCTCGACGCTGATCGTCATTCGCTCCTCCCATGGTCATGACGGTTCCCATCGACACGACTGCGGCGGGCATGCCTGCGCGCGAGGTGCCGTGTGCATATACCTTGACTGTAGGAGATTCGGGCGCGAACTCAACCGGCATCGACACCGCCAGGGGCCGACAATCTGCGATGATGGGGCCTGACTTTCACCCCAGCACCCACCCCGAGACGGACATGAGCGATCGCGATGCAGCCCCCCGGCCCGACACCGATCCAACCCACCGCGGGCCGCCCTCCGCGGTCGGTCTGGGCGAAGCGTTCCGGTTCTGGCTCAAGCTCGGCTTCATCAGCTTCGGCGGGCCGGCGGGGCAGATCTCGATCATGCATCAGGAACTGGTCGAGCGCCGTCGCTGGCTGTCCGAGCGGCGTTTCCTGCACGCGCTGAACTACTGCATGCTGCTGCCCGGCCCCGAGGCCCAGCAGCTCGCCACCTACATCGGCTGGCTGATGCATCGCACCTGGGGCGGCATCGTCGCCGGCGCGCTGTTCGTCCTGCCATCGCTGGTGATCCTGATCGCCCTGTCGTGGGTCTACATCGCCTTCGGCGACGTGCCGCTGGTGTCGGGCCTGTTCTACGGCATCAAGCCGGCGGTGACCGCCATCGTCGTCCAGGCCGCGTGGCGGATCGGCTCGCGCACGATCAAGAACGGCGTCCTGCTGGCGATCGCCGCCGCGGCCTTCGTCGGCATCTTCGCGCTGCGCCTGCCGTTCCCGCTCATCGTCGCCGGCGCGGCGCTGGCCGGCTTCATCGGCGGGCGTATCGCGCCGGACAAGTTCCGCCCTGGCGGCGGCCACGGATCGGAGGCGCGCTCGTTCGGCGCCGCCCTGATCGGCGACGACACGCCCACCCCGGCGCACGCGCGTTTCAGCTGGCCCAGCATGCTGCGCATCGCCGCAGTCGGCGCCCTGCTGGCGATCGCGGCCGCGGCCTTCGTCGCCATCTTCGCGCTGCGCCTGCCGTTTCCACTGATCGTCGCCGGCGCGGCGCTTGCGGGCTT